>JAFAVO010000199.1 GCA_019242385.1 Gammaproteobacteria bacterium
CGAGCTTCCGTATCAACGGGGTCGTGCGCAACGTCGATGCGTGGTACGGCGCCTTCGACGTGCAGCCCGGCCAGAAGCTCTTCCTGCCGCCGGCGGAGCGCGTGCACATCTGGTGAATTCGGGGCTGCCGATCGATGCGGCGCTGGCGCCGCTGCGCGCGGCCCTGACAACGCACGCATCGGCGGTGCTCGAAGCGCCTCCGGGTGCCGGCAAGAGCACGGTCGTGCCGCTGGCGCTGCTCGATGAGCCGTGGGCACGGGGCAAGCGTCTGCTGATGCTCGAGCCGCGCCGCCTTGCGACGCGCGCGGTCGCCGCGCGCATGGCGCGCACGCTCGGGCAGCAGACCGGGGACACGATCGGTTATCGGATGCGGCTCGAGACCCGTATCTCACGCGCGACGCGCGTGGAGGTGGTGACCGAGGGCGTGCTCACCCGGCTGCTGCAGGAGGATCCGGCGCTCGAGGGCGTTGCCGGAGTCATCTTCGATGAATTTCACGAGCGCAGCCTGCAGGCGGACCTCGCCCTTGCGCTGTGTCTGGATGCGCGGGCGGCGCTCGGCCTGGAGCTGCGGATCCTCGTCATGTCCGCCACCCTGGATGGCGTGGCGGTGGCCCGCCTGCTCGGTGGCGCCCCGCGCGTCACCACCGCGGGGCGGGTCTTCGAGGTCGAGACGCATTACGCCGGCGAAGGTCTGCCGCTGCTGCCGCCCGCGCCCGGCGCACACGCGGCGCAGCCGGCCGAGCGGGTCATCGCGCAGCTGACGCTCCGGGCCGTGCGCGAGCAGCCGGGGGATGTGTTGGTTTTCCTGCCCGGCGCGCGGGAGATTCGCCGGGTGGAGTCGCTGCTCGCCGCCGCGCGGCTCGCGCAGGTTGCCGTGCTGCCGCTCTATGGAGAGCTGCCGGCGGAGTCCCAGGACGCGGCGCTCGCCGCCGCTGCACCCGGACAGCGCAAGGTCGTGCTCGCCACCAACATCGCGGAGACCAGTCTCACCATTCCCGGTGTGCGCGTGGTGGTCGACTCCGGTCTCATGCGGCGCGCCCGGTTCGATCCGCTGACCGGCATGAGTCGTCTCGAGACCCTGCGCATCTCGCGCGCCTCGGCGGAGCAACGCGCGGGACGCGCGGGACGCACGGCGGCCGGTGCCTGCTATCGAGCCTGGAGCGAAGGTGCACACGCCTCGCTCGCCGCGGCCACCCCGGCCGAGATCATGGATGCCGATCTCGCGCCGCTGGCTCTCGAGCTCGCCAACTGGGGGGTGCGCGATGCGCACCAGCTCCAGTGGCTCGATGCGCCGCCCACGGCAGTGCTGGCGAGTGCGCGCGACCTGCTGCTGCGGCTCGGGGCGCTCGATGAGCAGGGCGGCATCACGGCCGAGGGGCGCACCATGGCGCGGCTCGGCGTACACCCGCGCCTGGCGCATATGTTGCAGCGGTCACAGGATCTGCAGGCCGTGCCGCTCGCCGCGCAGCTCGCGGCGCTGCTGTCGGAGCGCGATCTGCTGCGGGGTGCCGGTGCGGCCCGCGATGCCGACATCCGCACACGGCTCGAGCTGCTGAGCGGCGCCGAGCATGCTCCGCCCGAAGCGCGCGCGGCTCGCGAGCGCATCAGGCGCAGCGCGCGCGAGCTCGAGCGCTCGCTCGCACGTGCCGGCAGCGCAGGCGAGGAGCGCCCGAAATCCGGGTCAGGCGCCCCGGAGCGCTCCGGGGCCGAGCCAGGGATCCTGCTCGCCTTCGCGTATCCAGACCGCATCGGCCGCCGCCGTCCGGGACGGGAGGGGCGCTACACGCTCGCCAACGGACGCGGCGCGGAGTTTGTCGAGGCGCAGCCGCTCGCACGGCAGGAGCTCATCGTTGCCGTGGAGCTCGATGACAGAGACCGGGATGCGCGCATCCTGCTCGCCGCGCCTCTCGAGCGGCGGGAGCTGCTCGAGCAGTTTGCCGACCGCATCCGGCAGCACGAGTACGTTGAATGGAGCTCGCGCGATGCCGCCGTGCTCGCCCGCCGCACCCTCGAGCTCGATGGGCTCGTGCTGGAGGAAAAGCCGCTGGCCTCGCCCCCCGCCGAGGCGATGCGCACCGCCATGCTCGTGGGCCTGCGCGAGCTTGGCATCGAGGCGCTGCCCTGGACGCGCGAGACGCGCGATCTGCAGGCACGCAGTGAGTTCGTGCGGCGCACGTTGGCAGAAAGCCCGGAGGGCGCCGCGTGGCCCGACCTGTCGGATGCTGCGCTGCTCGGCTCACTCGAGAGCTGGCTCGCGCCCTGGCTCGAGGACATCACGCGCCGCGAGCATCTCGCCACGCTGCCACTCGCCGAGGCGCTGCGCGCGCGACTGAGCGTCCTCCAGCAAAGTCAGCTCGGCGAGTGGGCGCCCAGTCACCTGACACTGCCCGGTGGCACCCGTGCGCGCGTCGATTACCTCGATGAGAGCGCGCCGCTCGTCTCGGTGCGCTTGCAGGAAGTGTTCGGCATGCGCGCGACGCCGCTGCTCGGGCGGCAGCGGACGCCGGTCACGTTCCGTCTGCTGTCGCCCGCGCAACGTCCACTGCAGGTGACGCGGGATCTGCAGAGCTTCTGGCAGGGCGCGTATGCCGAGGTGCGCAAGGACATGCGCGGCCGTTACCCGAAGCATCACTGGCCGGAGAATCCGCTCGAGGCCCGTCCCACGCGCGGCTCGCCGCGTCCGCGCCCGCGGTAGGCGCCAGGGCGCCGGCCGCCGCGCGCGACCTCGGGTATATTGCGGCGCTCGGCGCAGGAGGGTTCATGAGGATGTTATCGGCGCGAGCCGCCCTGGAGGCGCTGCGCGCAGGCAACCGCCGGTTCGTCGGCAAGCTTGGGCTCGGGAGCGGGAGCACGCGCGAAGCGGAGCCGGGACGCGCACCGCCGCGCGAGCTGCCGGTCGGGCAGCAGGAGCCGCTCGCCATCGTGCTCGGTTGCTCGGATGCGCGCGTGCCCGCGGAGATCGTCTTCGATCAGGGCCTCGGCGACCTGTTCGTCATCCGGGTCGCCGGCAACATCGTCGCGCCTTCGGGGATCGGCAGCGTCGAATTCGCCGCCTCGGCTTTCGGCACCCGCCTGGTGGTGGTGCTCGGGCATTCCAACTGCGGTGCCGTCCACGCCACGCTCGAGCAGCTCGCCCGACCCTCGCGCGAGCAATCGCGCAACCTGCGCTCGATCGTCGACCGCATCCGTCCGGCGGTCGAGCCGCTGCTGGAGCGCACGGCTGCGGTCGATGCACGCACGCTCGAGCAACAGGCGGTGCGCGCCAACATACGCATGTCGGTCGAGCAGCTGCGGCGCGGATCGGAGGTGCTCGAGCAGCTGATCGCGGAGGAAGGACTGCGGGTGGTCGGCGCGGAGTATTCGCTCGAGACCGGCGTGGTCGAATTCCTCGAAGGCGAGGCGCTCTAGCCGAAGGCCTGACCCGTGCGAACCGAGGCACCGGAGCCACGGCTGCCGCGGTCATACCAGCGCTGCAGCCAGGCATCGACCGAGACGGCACCCGGCCCGGCGATCGCCAGCCACAGGAACAGCGCCAGGTACTCGAACTCATCGAAGCCGAGCAGCGTCTCGAGCGAGTCGACATCGCCCCACTTGGCGGCACGGATCGCCACGATCATCGTGACGCCGAGTGCGCCGGCGGAGATACGCGTCAGCAGTCCCAGCAACAGGAACAGGCCGCCGAAGAACTCCACGCCGGATACGAACGGGGTGAGCACCCGGGGGAAGGGAACCCCCCAGCCGATGAAATTCTCCGTGACCTGGGGAAGGTTGTGGAGCTTGCCCCAGCCGCTCAGCAGAAAGACGTAGCCCACGGTGAGCCGTGCGAAGAGCGGCGCGAGCCAGGTGAGGTGTCCGGCGACGCGCCGGGGCCAGTCGATGAGCCAGTGCACGAGAAATCTCACGGGTGCTCCTGTTCTTGTGGTCCACGGAAGGAACGGTTGGCCGAGGAGACCGGGCAGCTGGACGCGATATTGCCAGGGCTGCTCGCAGGGCGCGGTTATAATCGCGGGCTCGGTACGCCAGGGACGTCATGCGCAATTCCCAGCCCCAATCCCCGGTCTCCTCTATCGGTGAGCGGCTGCCCGGAGCGGACCCGCGCGCGTCGATGACGCAGCTGTTCGAGTCGCTGCGGCCCGACCTGCTGCGCTTTGCGCACTGGCTGGCTCGCGACCGCTCGCTGGCGGAGGACATCGTGCAGGAATCGCTGCTGCGCGCCTGGCGATCGCGCGACTCGCTCAAGGATCGCGCGGCCGCGCGCTCCTGGCTGCTCACGATCGTGCGGCGCGAGCACGCCCGGCTCTACGAGCGCAAGCGTCTCGAGCTGGTCTCGCTCGATGACGCACTCGATGCCCCCGGAAAAGCCGCCGAGACCGACGGCGATCTGTTCACTCTGCGCCATGCGATCATGAGATTACCGATTGAGTACCGCGAGCCGCTCCTGCTGCAGACCCTCGGTGGCTTCTCCACCGAGGAGATCGCGCGCGAGCTCGCCTTGTCCTCGACGGCCGTGCTGACGCGACTGTTCCGTGCCCGCAACAAGCTGCGGGTGATCTGCGGCATGACGCCCGCCCCCGACACATCGGCGGAGGTGGCGTCGTGAGCTGTGAGCAGATCCGCCTGGAGGTCGGCGCCGATCCGGGGCTCAGCAGTGCCGAGCTCGAGGAGCATCTGCGCGGATGCGCATCCTGTCGCCAGTTCCGCGAGGAGATGCGCACACTCGATGCCAACATCCGCCGCGCGCTCGAGCAGCCGCCGCACTCAGTCGGCACGCCTCGCCGCGCCTCGCCCTGGCGGCCGTGGGCGCTGGCAGCCAGCGTTCTGCTCGCCATGCTCGCAGTGTTGTCGGTCTGGGTGCTGCGCCCGACCGATACCCTCGCGCATGAGGTGGTGGCGCACGTGCGCGATGAGCCCGAGAGCTGGCTGGCCCGGCAACAGGTCGACGCACAAAGCATCGCCGCGGCCTTGCGCGGTGCCGGCGTCGAGCTCGACATCACCTCGGATCGCATCAGCTACGCACAGAGCTGCTGGTTCCGTGGCCACTACGTGCCGCACCTCGTGGTGCAGACCGCGAGCGGGCCGGTCACCGTCATGATCCTGCGCAACCAGCACGTGCGCGGGCGCCGCACCTTCGAGGAGTCGGGCATGAGCGGGGTGATCGTGCCGGCGCCACAGGGCAGCATTGCGGTGTTGACCCGCGGCGGCGGCAACGTCGAAGCGCTCGCCATGCAGATGCAGCAGGATCTGCGTTGGCTGCCTGATGCGCCTTAGCAGCGCGCGTCGCGGCTGCGGCGCACGTCTACCCGGGAGCGGGAACGTTGCCGCATGAAGGCCTTCAACCGCCGTGACCTTTTCATGAGCCTCGCCGGAGTTTGTGCGGCCACACTCGGCCGCGGCACCCGTGCGGGCGGCGGTGGCGGGATTCCACCGGCGCCGGTGGCGCGCGTCGCCGTTGTGAAGGATACCTACTTCGGCGAGACGGTCAGCGATCCGTACCGCTGGATGGAGAATGACAAGGATCCGCAGTGGCTGCCATTTCTCAAGGGGCAGGATGCGCACGCGCGCGCCGTGCTCGCGGCCATTCCCGGGCGGCAGCAGCTCCTCACACGTATCCAGCAGCTCTCCGGTGATGCCGCGAGCACGCGGCTCGCCCGGCGCGTCGGGGCGCGGCTGTTCTTCGAGCAGCGACCGGTCGCTGCCGACAATTACAAGCTGTTCGTCAGGCAGAGCGGCACCGATCGCGTGCTCATCGACCCAACCGTCCTCGGCAGTCGCGGCGGCCACGTGTCGCTCGACTGGTGGGCGCCCTCACCCGATGGCAGCCATGTGGTCTACGGCCTCTCGAAGGATGGCAGCGAGGACTCGGTGCTGCACGTCCTCGAGGTCGACACCGGGCACGACCTGCCCGAGCGCATCGCCAATACCGAGGCCGCCAATCCCCAGTGGCTCGATGACGGCAGCGGCTTCTTCTATAACCAGCTGACCGGTGCCGTCGACACGCCCGAGCGCTACCTCGACAGCCAGGCGCGCTTTCACCGGCTCGGTAGCGATCCCAGCGGCGATCCCATCCTGATGAAGCGTGGCCGGTATCCGCAGGTCACCTACGAGCGCATCCAGCTTCCGGTCATCCGCACGTTCTTCGGCTCCGAGCACGCGCTGCTGACGCTCGCAGATGTGCGCACCGAGTTCCGCGTGCTCATCGCTCCCGTTGCCGAGGTGGTCACGAACCGCGCCCGCTGGGTGCCGGTCGCGGATTTCGCCGACGAGATCACGGACGTCGAGATCGACGGCGGTGCGTTGTGGCTGCTCGCCAATCGTGGCCATCCACGAGGCCGCATCCTCAAGGCGCCGGTGAGCTCACCAGCCGTAGCCAACGCCAGCGAAGTGGTGCCGGAAGGCAAGGTGGTCATCGAGGGCTTGCAGCGGGCGAAGGATGGGCTGTACCTCGACATGATGGATGGTGGAGTCAGCGGGCTGCGGCGGCTGGACCGTGCGGGGCGGGTGAGCGAGATTGCGCTGCCCTTTGAGGGGACCCTGCACGCCCTGAGCTGCGAGCCGCGCGCCGCGGGCGCGCTCTTTGCTTTCACCGGCTGGCTGACCCCGGGCGATATCTGGTCGGTAGATGCCGCGGGTAGGGTCACCGTCACCGGGCTCACCCCGAAGCCTCCGATCGATGTCGGCGCCTACCAGGCGCAGCGCGCCTTCGCCACGGCGCGTGATGGCACGCAGATTCCGTACACCCTGATCCACCGCAAGGGCCTGAAGCGCGATGGTCGCACCCCCGCCTGGATCTCGGCCTATGGCTCCTACGGTATCTCTGCCTACACGCCAACCTTCGCGGGCCGGACGCTGGCGCTGGTGGATGCCGGCTTCATCGTGGGCTATGCCAACGTGCGCGGCGGGGGCGAGTACGGACGCGACTGGCACAAAGCAGGGCAGCTCGCCAACAAACCTAACACCTGGCGCGATCTGATCGATGTGTGTGAAGAGCTGTGCCGCGAACAGTACACCTCGCCCTCGCGGCTCGCCATCGGCGGCCGCTCCGCGGGAGGTATCACGGTCGGGCGCGCGTTGACCGAGCGTCCGGAGCTGTTCGCCGCGGTAATCGACGGGGTCGGCTGGTCCAACCCGCTGCGCTACGTCGCCGAGCAGAACGGCTACGGCGAAGAGCCCGAATGGGGCGCCATCTCCGCAGAGGCGGGCTATCGTGCACTGAAGAGCATCGACAGTTATCAACACGTGCGCGACGGCGTGGCCTATCCGGCCGTGCTGCTCACCACCGGCGTCACCGATCCGCGAGTCGGTCCTTTCCACGTCGCGAAGATGACGGCGCGTCTGCAGGCGGCCAGCCGCTCCGGCAAGCCGATCCTGCTGCGGGTCGATTTCGACGCCGGCCACGGTCTGGGCTCGACCCGTACCCAACAGGATCTGGAGGCGGCCGACACCTACGCGTTCCTGCTGTGGCAGACGGGCGTGCCGGGCTACCAGCCCTCCTGAGTGCCGCTGCACTCCGGCGAAGGACAGCTACACCGGCTCGGGCCGGTAGCCGCGCCCGCGCGCGGCCATCCTTCGGCCGACCGCGCGGATGATCCAGGGGGCGAAGCGCTCGAGCGCGATCAGAGCCCGCCCGTGGCCGGTGATGATGACTTCGCGCCGGCGGCGGGCAACTCCACGCAGGATCTGCCGGACCGCCTTGGCGCGGCTCATCACGAGCCACGCGGGCATCGGCTCGGGAGCCTCGCTGCGGAGCATGCCGCGGTTGTCGACACGCCGGATGTTGCTTTCCACGAACCCGGGGCTGAGGAGCGTGAGCCCGACGCCCAGCCGCGCGAGCTCGGGCGTGATCGAATTGGCGAGCGCACGCAGCGCGAACTTGCTCATCGCGTACGCGGAAGTGCCCGGTGTCGCCACCCAGCCGGCGATGCTGCCCGTGATCACCAGCTGCCCCCGGACCTTGGCGACTTCCGGCAGCGCCGCATACAGCGTGCGCAGCACCCCGAAAACGTTGGTCTCGAGCTGCCGGCGATAGTCCGCGACCGAGAGCCGGCTGAAGAGCCCGGCCACACCAAAACCAGCGTTGGCGAATACCAGGTCGAGCTGGCCGCGCTCCCGCACGGTTTGCGCCACGGCGCGCTCGACGTCACCGTCGCGCGTGACGTCGCACTCGATGACGAGCGCTCTCGAGCCGGTGCCAGCCGCGATGCGCTCGGCAAGATGCGTCATGACTTCGGCACGCCGTGCGGCGAGCGTCACGAGCGCGCCCTGCTCGGCGAGCTGCTGTGCGAGCTCCGCGCCGATGCCCGAGGATGCTCCGGTGATGAGCGCGACCTTGCCGCGAAAGTCTCCGCGGGTGCTCACGCCGGCGGCTTGCGCGGGATGGTGAGACCGCGAGCGACGGCGGGACGGGCCACGAACGACTCGAGCACCCGTGTGACGTTGAGGAAACTGCCGATGCCCACCAGGTCTCCTGCGGCGTAGAAGCCGATGAGATTACGTACCCAGGGGAACACAGCCATGTCGGCGATGGTGTAGCTGCCGCCCATGAGCCATTCACGCCCCTCGAGGCGGACGTTCAGCACCTTGAGCAGGCGCTGTGACTCGGCGACATAACGATCTCGCGGCCGCTTGTCGGAGTATTCTCGCCCGGCGAACTTATGGAAGAAGCCGACCTGACCGAACATCGGGCCGACCCCGCCCACCTGGAACATGAGCCACTGCAGGGTCTCGTAGCGTTCGGCCGGCGCGCTCGGCAGGAAACGGCCAGTCTTCTCCGCAAGATAGATGAGGATGGCGCCGGATTCGAACAGCGGGAGTGGCTCCCCGCCCGGCCCTGCCGGATCGATGATGGCGGGGATCTTCCCGTAGGGGTTGAGCGAGCGGAACTCCGGGGATTGTTGGTCGTTGCGGTCGAAATCGACCAGATGCGGCTCGTAGCGCAGCGCGCTCTCCTCCAGCATCACCGAGACTTTCACGCCATTCGGTGTCGGCAGCGAATACAGCTGCAGACGCTCCGGGTGCCGCGCCGGCCACTTCTTGGTGATGGGGAAATCGGCCAGATCGGTCACGGCTGCGCTGGCGGTCCGATGACCCAGGACGCGCGGATTGTGGCAGTGCGCGCGTGACCGCCATCAGCGTCAGCCTGGGCGCGGCGGTGACCAGTGGATCGCGCAAGGTGTGTGTGCGGCGCGATGCAAACAACCCAGGCGGTGCCAACCGCAGCTCGCGCTCATCATGTTGATTCCGCTGACAGACGCTACCCGGCGGCCGACCCGCGTTCCGGTCGTGACCTGTCGTCAGTATCGGACAGCAGCCAATATTTCGACTGGCAGGCGCTTCGCATTTGCACCAAGCGGTCCTGCCCGGGGGTACACTCGGAGAAAATCTACCCGCAGCAGGGATGCCCAGGGCTTACTGCCGGAGGTAGCGATGAGGGCAGCACACTCGTCGGACGGGGCGGTGCGGCAGCGCCTGCGGGAGCTTCTTGCAAATGGGCGCCTGCCGGCGATGGCACCGATGGAGATCGCGGCAGGGTACGGCCACGGGCGGGTATGCATCGCCTGCGATCAGCCGGTCACCCAGCATGAGATGGAGTACGAGTTCAACGACCCGCGCGAGGACAGGCAGCTGAGCTTTCACTCTGCCTGTTTCCTCTTGTTCCAATCCGAGTGTGTCGAACGAGCATCGGCTGCACCCGGGCAGAGGGTCGATCGTTAGATCAGCTCTTGGGCTTCAACCGGGCACAGTTGCGCTTCATTTCCGCCGGGGACAGTTGCGGGTTGGCCTGTTGTTGCTTCGCCAGGCAGGCTTTCATCTGTTGCTTGTCGTCATCACTGCCGTTCGAGTAGTTGGCGGTTCCATCGGTCGATGGATTGCGCATGGAGGAATCCGGCTCCGTGGCGCTGGGGCTGCGCGCGGGGTCAGGCTGGCTCGAGGTGGTCTGTGCCACAGCCCAGGGGCAGGACAACGCTAAGGTCAACGCAAGCAGCAAGCGCTTCATGTCAGTCTCTCCTGGCGGCAATGTGCCCCAAGGATGGCGCTACTGCCCGGGTGGGGCAGCCCGCGTCGAGGAGACTCGCTCGTCGGCGCCTTCAACGTATTTTGTAAGACAACGGGACATCCACCAGGTCCGGCGAGCTCGGGCGGGACCTGTGACGCATTCATAACCGGCGAGCGACTGACTTCTCTTACGTCGCGAGCAATGCTGAGGCGTGGTTCCAGTTCAGAGCGTCTCCAAAATAGTCCACCTCGTCACTGCGGCGCGTCCTAATTTCATGAAGGTCGCGCCGCTTTACCACGCGCTCGCCAGCGAGTCGTGGTGCACCGCGCGGATCGTGCATACCGGCCAGCACTATGACGCGAACATGTCGGACGCCTTTTTTCGCGACCTGTGCCTGCCCGAGCCGGCACACCACCTCGGCAGCGGCAGCGGCTCCCACGCCGAGCAGACCGGGCGGACCATGATCGCCTACGAAGCGGTCTGTGCGCGCGAGCGGCCGGCGGCCATCGTTGTAGTCGGGGATGTCAACGCCACCGTCGCCTGCGCGCTCGTCGGTGCGAAGCTCTGTATTCCGGTCGTGCACCTGGAGGCCGGGCTGCGTAGCGGCGACCGGCGGATGCCCGAGGAGATCAACCGCCTGGTGACCGACACGGTCAGCGAGCTGCTATGGACACCTTCGAAGGATGCGGATGCCAATCTGCTCGCCGAAGGGGTCGATGCGGCGAAGATACAGTGCGTCGGCAACATCATGATCGATTCCTTCGAGATGCTGCGCCCACGGATCGAGGCGGCTAATACCCGAGCGCGGCTTGGAATCAGCGGCGCGTATGCCATGGTGACCCTGCACCGACCCTCGAACGTCGATACGCGCGAGTCGCTGGCCGCGCTCGTGCAGGCGCTCACCGAGCTTGGGCGCGAGCTGCCGGTGGTCTTTGCAGTCCACCCGCGCACCCAACGTCGGCTGGAGGAGTTCGCGCTGCTCGACACTCTCGCTGCCGCGCCGGCCGTCCGCCTGACCGCTCCTCTCGGCTACATCGAGTTCATGAGCCTGGTGATGAGCTGCACACTCGCGATTACGGATTCAGGCGGAGTGCAGGAGGAGACCACCTACCTCGGCATTCCGTGCGCGACGCTGCGCGAGAACACCGAGCGGCCCATCACGATCTCCGCAGGTACCAACCGGCTGCTGAAGCCGGCGGAGCTCGCGACTGCCGCGCAGGCGGCACGAGCCGGGGATTGGCCGCGTGGCCGCCGCCCAGAGCTCTGGGATGGACAGACGGCCGCGCGCGCCGCGGCGAGCCTGCGGCGCAGGTTTGCGGCCTGACCCCGGAGGCGGGAGCGTCCGCCAGGAACTGATATGGGCCCGGTAGGATTCGAACCTACGACCAAGGGATTCACTCTGCCCCGGCGTTTCCGCCGGGAGTGGACTATCTCTTCACCCGTGCACCAGGAGCCACCCCGAATCTCGCTCGCCCCGCGAGGCGAGTGCGCGTCACGCTGGCAGACGCGACATTCGCGGCGCCCCGGGTTGGTGCGTGTGGGTGCGGGATGCTCCCAGCCTGTCATCAAGGGCGCTCGAGCCCTCAGGTAGTCTCTGCACCTTCCGCCGGTGTACCGGCGGCTCGGCTCAGGGTTGCCATGGTCTTACGGACCGAAGGTTTCCCTGAATTCATCCCGTCCACTTCGCGCGTTTCCACGCGAAGGCACCTCATCGATGAGTCCCCTGCACTAACCGCTGTGCTACAGGCCCAACGGCGGGCGATTGTAGCAGCGCGCCTGAGCTCAGAAATGAAACAGTGTGCGCCGTCCCTCGGAGCAGCCGTGGCGCGAGAATGCCTCATCGATCGTGCCCTGAAACCAGGCGATCTCGCCGACGCTCTGACGCCCCTCGCCTTGCCGCGCTGAGGCATCCGTCGAGGCGTGCGAGGCGATCTGGTGCGGCAGGTGCAGGGAACGAGATGACTGCGAATGCGTGTCCGAGCGCGCCGGTCGGGGGCCGCCCGGCAGGTCGGGGCACCCGCTCAGCAGCAGCGCCAGCGTCCCCGCGGTCAAGGTGAGCAAAAGTGGCCTCATGACCCTACCCTCTTGCCATCGCCGGATGTGACGTTAGCATGGCCGTCCCCTCAACGGCATAGCCAAGTCCGCCGGCTGCGATCCCAGGAAGGAGACCTGACATGAAGCTGTATTATTTCTCCGGCGCCTGTTCGCTCGCTTCGAACATCGCGCTGCGCGAGGCAGGCCTGAACTTCGAGCTGGTCAAGGTCGACCGTCGTACCCGGAAGACCGGGGACGGCCTCGACTACAACGAAGTGAACCCCAAGGGCTACGTGCCGGCGCTGAGGCTCGGGAACGGCGAGGTGTTGACGGAAAATATCGCCGTACTCCAGTACATCGCGGACCAGAGCCCGGCGGCCAAGCTCGCGCCGCCGGCCGGCACCATGGACCGCTACCGCCTCATCGAGTGGCTGGCCTTCATCAGCACCGAGATCCACAAGAGCTTCTCGCCCCTCTTCCGTGACGATGCGCACGCCGAGGTGAAGCAGCACGCGCGCAAGCACATAACGGCGCGGCTGGGTTACCTGAACGGAGCCATGGGGAGCCGCTCGTTCGTGATGGGCGAGCAGTTCACGGTCGCGGACGCCTACCTCTTCACCGTGCTCGGCTGGGGGCGCTACGTCGATGTCCAGCTTGCCCAGTGGCCTCACCTCCAGCGCCATCATGAGCGCGTCGGCGCCCGGCCACATGTCATCGAGGCCCTGAAGTCCGAGGGGCTGCTCAAGTAGCCCGCTGTCCGGCGCGCCGGCCCAAACCGGGGCGGCGGGTGGGCGAGTCCGTGTTTGCTGCTAACATCGTGCTACGTGCACCGTTTCCGCGAGAGGACGCCATGGCTACCAAGCTTAGTAAGCAACTGAAGCGAGAGATCGAGGTGGACGGCCGGCCCTACATGGTCACGCTCTCGCCCGAGGGTGTGAAACTCACGGAAAAGGGAAAGCGGCTTGGACGCGAGCACAGCTGGAAGGAGCTCCTCGGAAACGGGGCCGGCGCGGGCGCCAGCTCCGCGGCTCCCGACGCATCGTTCGGCCCGGTGGGTTAGCGCTGCAGCCGTACCGGTATGCCCGAGGAGAGCCTGCGGGAGCTGCTCGCGCGGCTGCACCAGCAGCTGGGAGCAACGGGCCAGACCGTCGATGGTGAGGCCCGGCAGCTCCTCAACACGGTGATGCGAGACATCGAGCGCGCGCTCGGGCCGGCAGGTGGGCTGGGCGAGGAAAGCGGCGCCGCCGCGACACAGACCCCGCGGCTCGAGTCGCTCGCGGTCCGTTTCGAGGCGGGCCATCCGGCGCTCGCCGAGGCGCTGCGCGAGCTGATCGACGCCCTCGTCAAGGCCGGCATCTAGCTCCGCAGCCGGGGTCCAAAAAAACAGGCCGGACACGTTCATGTCCGGCCTGCTGTCGTGGAGCCTCGCCCGGCGCGGCCGCCGGTATTCAATCATCCATCAGAAAGCTGCGCAGCTGCTCGCTGCGGCTCGGATGGCGCAGCTTGCGCAGCGCCTTCGCCTCGATCTGACGGATGCGCTCGCGCGTGACGTCGAACTGTTTGCCGACCTCCTCGAGAGTGTGGTCGGTATTCATGTCGATGCCGAAACGCATGCGCAGCACCTTGGCCTCGCGCGGTGTCAGCTGCGCGAGCACTGCGTGCGTGGTCTCACGCAGCGACTCCATGGTTGCCTGATCGATGGGCGAGGCGACCGAGGTGTCCTCGATGAAATCCCCGAGGTGCGAATCCTCGTCATCGCCGATCGGCGTTTCCATGGAGATCGGCTCTTTGGCGATCTTCAGGACCTTGCGCACCTTGTCCTCGGGCATCTCCATGCGCACGGCCAGCTCTTCAGGCGCGGGCTCGCGTCCCATCTCCTGGAGCATCTGCCGCGAGATGCGGTTCAGCTTGTTGATGGTCTCGATCATGTGCACCGGAATACGGATGGTGCGCGCCTGGTCGGCGATCGAGCGGGTGATCGCCTGGCGTATCCACCAGGTGGCATAGGTGCTGAACTTGTACCCACGGCGGTATTCGAACTTGTCGACCGCCTTCATCAGGCCGATGTTGCCCTCCTGGATCAGATCGAGGAACTGCAACCCGCGGTTGGTGTACTTCTTGGCGATGGAGATCACCAGACGCAGGTTCGCCTCGACCATCTCCTTCTTGGCGCGCCGCGCCTTGGCCTCGCCGATCGACACCTCGCGGTTCACTTCCTTGATATCGTTGATGCTGAGGTGATATTGGCCCGCGAGCTGCTCGAGCTTCTTCTGCCGACGCTCGATCTCATCCTTGAACTTGACGAGCAGCGCGGAGTACTTCTTGCCGCTCTTCACGTGCCGGCCGAGCCAGCGCGGGTTGGTCTCGTTCTTCGGGAAAGAGGCGATGAAGTCCTTGCGCGGCATGCCGGCATCGCGCACCGCGATGACCATGATCTCCTTCTCGAGCTGGCGGACTTCCGCCACGTGCGTGCGCAGGTTGAGGATCAGCGCATCGAACATGCGCGGCGACAGCCGCAGCTCCATGAACTCATCGGCGAGCTTCTTGCGCTGGCGCAGCGTCTTCGGATCGCGTGCACCGAGCTTCATGATCGAGCCGAGCACCTGAGCGTGCAGTTTGGCCAGCGAGGCGAAACGCGCCGCCGCCTCGACCGGATCGGGTCCGGTGTCGACGGCCTCCTCTTCCTCGGCGTCGCCGTTCTCCTCCGACTCCTCGTCCTCGTCGAGCTTCTCCTCCGCCGCGACCACTTCCACCTTGGTGGGGTTCTGCGGCTGCGCGATGACATCTGGCGCGTTCGGATCGATGAAGCCGACGATCAGATCGACGAGGCGGCCCTGACCGGCCTTCACCGGCTCATAGGCCCTGAGCAGAAAATCGTAGGTCGCCGGATACATGGCGAGCGCACCGCGCACCGCATCCAGTCCCTCCTCGATTCGCTTGGCGATGCGGATCTCGCCTTCGCGCGTGAGCAGCTCCACCGTGCCCATCTCGCGCATGTACATGCGCACCGGGTCGGTGGTGCGGCCGAGCTCCGCATCGAGCGCGGCGAGCGCGGCGGCGGCTTCCTCGATGGCTTCTTCATCGGCCGGAGCGGAGGGCTCGGTGGCCAGCAACGACTCGGTGTCCGGTGCCTTCTCATACACCGGAATTCCCATATCGTTGATGGTGTTGACGATGTCTTCGATCTGCTCCGGATCGACGATCTCGGAAGGCAGGTGATCGTTCACCTGCGCGTAGGTGAGATAGCCCTGCTCCTTGCCCCGAGCGATCAGGAGCTTCAACTGCGACTGACGATCTTCGGGCATGACAGGCACGCGACGCTCGATTCCCAAAGGTTTCCT
>JAFAVO010000051.1 GCA_019242385.1 Gammaproteobacteria bacterium
GAGCTGCGCAGCGCCGCCCCGATCTCCTGCAACTCCTCCACCACCTTGGAGCGCACGGCTGCAGCATCCGGCCAGTCGAAGCCGACACGCGCGGCGCGTCGGCCTAGCTTGGCCGCGCGTATCAACGCCGGCAATGCCCGCGGTACCCCTGCCAGCACCGTGCTGCCGCCCGGCGCTGGGGCCGTCGCAGCGGCGCGCTCCTGCGCTTTCTGTTCTTCCCAGACCCGCACCAGATCTTCAGGCGCAATGGCCGCGCCGGCGAACAGGTGCGGGTGGCGTCGAACCAGCTTCTCGCGAATGCCGTCGGCGACAGCCGTGAAGTCGAACCAACCCCGCTCCTGTGCGATGCGCGCGTGAAATACCACCTGGAACAACAGATCCCCGAGCTCCTCGCGCAGATGCTCCCGGTCGCCATGCTCGATGGCGTCGGCGACCTCGTACGCTTCCTCGATCGTGTAGGGCGCGATGGTCGCGAAAGACTGTGCACGATCCCACGGGCAACCGTGCTCGGGATCGCGCAGCCGCGCCATCAGATCGAGCAGCGCTCCGACTGCGCGTTCGGCTTCGCTCATGGTGCCTGCGGCCCGGCGCACACACGGTAGAGGGTATGCAGCATGCCGGCGGTCGCACCCCAGATCGTGCGGGCGCCGAAGGGAATCTCGCGGAACTCCACCTGCTCACCGGCGAGGTCGGCACGGCGGTTGAGTCGATGGTTGGCCGGGTCGAACAGATATCCGAGCGGCACTTCGAAGGTGTCCTCGACCTCCTGGGTCGCGAGCTCGAGCTCGAAGCCCGGCTGCACCAGGGCGACTACCGGGGTGATACGAAACCCGGTGATCACCACGTGATCCGGCAGATAGCCGATCACCGACACGAAGCGCTGATCGAGCCCGATCTCCTCGCGCGCTTCGCGCAGTGCGGCGGCGGCAGGCCCTTCATCTCCGGGCTCCATGCGGCCGCCCGGGAAGCTGATCTGGCCCGCGTGGTTGCGCAACTGCGTAGCGCGCTGGGTAAAGAGCACGGTGAGGTCCGACCTTTCGACCAGAGGAATGAGCACCGCCGCGGGTACCGGATCACTCGGCAGCAGCCGCCGCGCATCGCCCGGCTGGAACAGTCCCGGCACCATCCACTCCTCGCGGCCGTGCCGCGGCACCGAGCCCGCGAGGCGCGCGCGGATGAGCCTCGCCCAGTCGCGATGCCCAGGGGATGCAGCAGCGTTCTCACCCTGCCGCCCGGGCTCCTGCGCCTCACGCGCCGAACCGGGACGCTCAGCCTCCTCCACCGCCTCCTCCCTTGATGCCGCCCTTGGTGAGGTCCTCGGGGTCGAGCAGTCGCTCGAGCTCCTCGCGCGGCAGATCGGTCATTTCCGCCGCGACCTCGCGGATCGGGCGCCCTTCGGCGTAAGCCTTCTTGGCGATCGCGGCTCCCTTCTCGTAGCCGATGACCGGGTTGAGCGCGGTGACGAGAATCGGGTTGCGGTCGAGCGCTTCGGCGATGCGCTCGCTGTTGACCCGAAACCCCGCGATCGCGCTATCGGCCAACGCACGCGACACGTTCGTCAACAGGCGAATGCTCTCGAGCAGATTGTGGGCGATCACCGGCAACATGACGTTCAGCTGGAAATTTCCCGACTGACCCGCGAGTGTGATGGTGGTGTCATTGCCGATCACCTGCGCACCGACCATCATGGTCGCCTCGGGTATCACCGGATTGACCTTGCCGGGCATGATGCTGCTTCCGGGCTGCAGCGCGGTCAGGGAGATCTCGCCGATCCCGGCGAGCGGCCCGCTGTTCATCCAGCGAAGATCGTTGGCCATCTTGACCAGGCTCACGGCAAGCACCTTGAGCTGTCCGGAGAGCTCGACCGCGGTGTCCTGCGCCGAGAGCGCCTCGAAGTAGTTCTCCGCCGGCACGAAGGTGACGCCGGTGAGCGCGCTCAGCTCCTCGCAGAAGCGGCGGCCGAAATCGGCATGCGTGTTGATGCCGGTGCCCACCGCGGTACCGCCCTGGGCGAGCGCCAGCAGCCGCGGCTCGACGGCGCGCAGCCGCGCCATGCCGTGCTCGATCTGCGTGCGCCACCCGGAGAGCTCCTGTCCGAAGGTCACCGGCATCGCATCCATAAGGTGGGTGCGGCCGGTCTTCACCACGTAGCCGATCTCACTCTCCTTCCTCGCGAGCACCTCACGCAGGTGCTCGAGGGCGGGCAGCAGCTCGCGGCGCACGGCGAGCGCTGCACTCACATGAATGGCGGTGGGGATGGAATCGTTGCTGCTCTGTCCCATGTTCACGTGATCGTTCGGGTGCACGGGCTTGCCGAGCCGCCGGCTCGCCAGCGCCGCGATCACCTCGTTGGCGTTCATGTTGGTGCTGGTACCCGAGCCGGTCTGGTACACATCGAGCGGAAAGTGCGCGTTGTGCGCGCCGGCCGCGACTTCCCCGGCGGCGGAATCGATGGCCTGGGCAAGCGGTGCATCCAGCAGCTTCAGGCCGCGGTTGGCGCGGGCCGCGGCCTGCTTGACCAGTGCCAGCGCGGCGATGAACTCGCGCGGCATGCTCACCCCGCTGATCGGGAAGTTCTCGATGGCGCGCTGGGTCTGCGCGCCCCAGAGTGCCTCGGCCGGTACTTTGAGCTCACCCATGCTGTCGCGCTCGGTACGGAAGGACCTCGTCATGCGTGCGCTCCGCGGCTGGAAACGACGGCCGAACGACCGTATACGTTATGATAGCAACGCATGTCCGGAAGCCCCAGCGATTGCCTCCCGGCGCTCGAGGCGCTCTCCCCGGTCGATGGGCGCTACCGTGCCGCCACCGAGCCGCTGCGCGCGCTGCTCTCGGAAGCCGGGCTCATTCGCGAGCGCATCCGTGTCGAGGCCCGGTGGCTGCTGCACCTCGCATCCGCGGTGCCGCAGCTTGCGGGCGCGCGCCTGCCACCGGCGGTGAGCGAATGCGCGCAGCAGCTCGCCGAGGCGCCTGCGCAGGCCGCGGCCGCCGCGGTGAAGAGCATCGAAGCGCGCATCAACCACGACGTCAAGGCGGTCGAGTACTACGTCCGCGAGCAGCTCGCCGCGGCCGGAGCGCAGCCCGCGACTCTCGAGCTCGTGCATTTCGGCTGTACTTCCGAGGACATCAACAATCTCAGCTACGCCTGCCTGCTGCGCGCCGCACGTGGGGTGCTGCTGCCCATCATCTCCGCACGTGACGCGGAGCTGCGGCAGCTCGCACACCGCTACGCCGATACCGCCATGCCCGCGCGCACCCATGGCCAGCCGGCGAGCCCGACCACACTCGGGAAGGAGCTGGCCAATTTCGCCGCCCGCCTCGGCCGTGCGCAGCGCCGCTGGGCGGCGGTCAGCATCCTCGGGAAGTGGAACGGTGCGGTCGGCAACTTCAACGCGCACATCGCGGCCCTTCCGGGGGTGGACTGGCCGGCCATCGCCCAGGCGTTCGTGACCGGGCTCGACCTCGAGTACAACCCCTGGAGCACGCAGATCGAGCCGCATGATTGGATCGGCGAGTACTGCGACGCGCTGGCGGCGGCCAACGTCATCTGCATCGACCTGTGCCGCGACCTGTGGGGCTATGTCTCGCTCGGGTATCTGCGGCAGCGCGCGCTCGCAGGCGAGGTCGGCTCCTCCACCATGCCGCACAAGGTCAATCCAATCGACTTCGAGAACGCCGAGGGCAACTGTGGCATCGCCAACGCGCTGCTGCGGCACTTCGCCGAGAAGCTCCCGGTGTCCCGCTGGCAGCGCGATCTCACCGATTCGACGGTGCTGCGAAACATGGGCGTCGCGTTCGGCTACACGCTGCTCGGCTGGGCCTCGCTCCTGCAGGGCCTCGCCAAGCTCGAGGTGGACAGCGTGCGGCTCGCCGCCGATCTCGAGCAGAACTGGGAAGTGCTGGCGGAACCCATCCAGACGGTGATGCGGCGCTACGGCGTGGAAGCGCCCTACGAGCAGCTCAAGGCGCTCACGCGTGGCGCGCGCGGGATGACCCGCGAGACACTGCATGCATTCATCGACGGCCTGGCGATTC
>JAFAVO010000138.1 GCA_019242385.1 Gammaproteobacteria bacterium
CAACGCCGTGTACGAGCGCCCGAGCATCAGCCAGCCGTTGAGGTCGTTCGGGTCGTGCTCGAGACGGCGGGCGAGGCGCGAGACCATGCGCTCCGGTGAATCGGCAGCTGGTGCAGCCCGCCAGGGCCAGTTGCTCCAGGTGACGTACAGCGCGGCCGAGCCCACCACGAGCACCCCGGCCACAGCGAGCGCGGTCCAGGAAGCGCTCGGAGCGACTCCGCTGCGACGCCGCAGTAACGGAATTGTCACAATCATGACACTGGCCATGGTCAGGGCCGCAGCCAGGAGCACGAAGCTGATCATCACCGCGCTCCGTCCTCTTCCACCGGCTCCTGATCGCCCGGTAGCAGGCTCGCCCGATTGCGCACCACGCGCCAGCACACGAGCGCACCGATCAGCAGCAGGACTCCGGGTGCGCCCCACAGCCAGGCGTTACGCAGGGAGTAGCGCGGCCGGAAGAGAATGAAGTCGCCGTACCGGGCGGACATCCATGCCCGGATCTGGTCGTCGGTCTTCCCGGCGAGGAGCTGATCGCGTACCTCGCGGCGCAGATCCGCGGCCAGTCCCACCGGAGAGTCGGCGAGCGCCTCGTTCTGACACTGCATGCAACGCAGCTCATGGGTGAGCGCCAGATACCTTGCCTGGAGAGCGGGAGTCGGCAGCTCCGTGGGATCGACCGCGAACGCCGTGCGGCTGACGGCCACTGCCAGCGCCGTAGCGATGATCAACACTGTCGCAAGCGGCCTCATGAGGAGCTCCCTGCTTTGGCGCCGGAGACCCGCGGCAGGATCTCGTGGGTCCAGGTGTCGGGCGTGAGCGCACCGATGTGCTTGTAGACGACCACCCCCTGCGGATTCACGAGAAAGGTCTCCGGAGCGCCATACACTCCCCATTCGATGGCTTCGCGCCCGCTGTGATCGGTCGCTACCGACTGGTAAGGATTGCCGAGCTGCGTGAGCCAGTTGAGCGCCTGCCCGTCATCGTCCTTCCAGTCGAGTCCAATGATGGGCACGACCCCGGCGCGATGAACCTGCAGCAGGGTCTCATGCTCCTCGCGGCATCCTCCGCACCAGGTGCCCCACACGTTGAACAGGTACCAACGGCCCTTCAGATCGTCCGAGCGCACCTGACGTGCGGGATCGGCGAGATCCGGGAGCACGAACGCCGGCGCGGGCTTTCCCAGAAGTGGCGAGGCGATCACGCCCTTCTCCGGCGAATGTCGGATGCCGATCGCCAGCACCACCGCGAGCAGCGCGAAAATTCCCAGCGGCAGCAGGAAGCGCGTCATCCGGCCTGCCCCGCAGTGGCGCCCGCGGGCGAGGTTACGGCAGCGCGCGCGGTGCGGTAGCGCCGGTCGGACGCCGCCAGCGCGCCACCCACGGCCATGATGAAGGCGGCAATCCACACGAGGCTCACGAGCGGCCGTATCTGGATACGGATGCTCCAGCGTCCGGCGCCCAGGTCCTCCCCGAGCGCAAGCAGCAGATTGTTGCCGCGGTGCATGCGGATCGCAGTCTCGCTGGTGACCTGGTGTTGGACCCAGAACTGACGCTTCTGCGGGCTGAGCACCGCCACCGGCGCACCGTGGCGCGTGACGACGATCGTGCCGGCTACAGCCTCATAGTTGGGCCCTTCGACCGGGCGCACGCCCTCGAAGCGGAATTCATAGTCGCCGACCGTCGCCTTGCCGCCCGGAGCGAGCGCCACATCGCGCTCGATGGTGAATGACTGCACCGTGGTGAGCGCTATGACCGCGAGTGCAAGCCCGAGGTGGGCCACCGTCATGCCGAGCACGGCGCGGGAGAGCGTGAGCCCGCGGCGCCAACGATCGAGCGGATCCACCAGTGATGACAGGACGATCCATATGGCGAGCGTCGCGCCGATCCAGCTCAGCAGACTTCCGCGCGCGTACAGCCCGAAGGCCCAGCCGCAGCCGAGCACCGCGGCCACTACCAAGGTGTAGAGCAGCACCCGCTGGCTATCGCCCAATCGCCCGCGCTTCCAGTTGGCGTGAATGCCGACCGACAGCAGCGCCAGCAGCGGCAGCATCGAGAGCATGAAGGTCGGGTTGAAGTAAGGCGGGCCGACCGAGAGCGTGCCGAGCTTCAGCGCATCGGAGATGAGCGGCGCAAGCGTCCCCGCAAACACCGTGCCGGCGGCGATCACCAGCAACACATTATTGAAAAGCAGAAATGACTCGCGCGCTCCGAGCTCGAAGCCTGCGCTCGAGCGCAGCAGCGGCGCCCGCCAGGCGTAGAGCACGAGCGCGCCGCCGATCATGATGATGAGAAAGACGAGAATGAATATGCCGCGCGTGGGATCGGCGGCGAAGGAATGCACCGAGACCAGTACGCCAGAGCGCACCAGGAACGTGCCGAGCAGGCTGAGCGAGAACGCCAGTATCGCCAGCAGCAGGGTCCAGCTCTTGAAGAGCCCGCGCTTGTCGGTGACCGCGAGCGAGTGTACCAGCGCGGTGCCCACCAGCCAGGGCATGAAGGAGGCGTTCTCCACCGGATCCCAGAACCAGAATCCGCCCCAGCCGAGCTCGTAATAGGCCCAGAAACTGCCGAGCGCGATGCCGCAGGTGAGGAACGCCCAGGCGGTGGTGGTCCAGGGGCGAGTCCAGCGCGCCCAGTTCTGATCGAGCCGGCCTTCGAGCATGGCCGCGCAGGCGAAGGCGAACGCCACTGCAAAACCAACATAGCCCGTATAGAGAATCGGCGGGTGCACCGCCAAGCCCGGGTCCTGCAGGATCGGATTGAGGTCACGCCCGTCGGCCGCGGCGGGGTCGAGCCGCAGGAAGGGGTTGGAGGTCGCGAGTGTGAACAGCAGGAACCCGAAGCTGACGAGTCCGAGCACCCCGAGTACCCGCGCCGCAAACCGCGGCGGCAGCCGGCCCGAGCCGAGCACGACCGCGACGGTCCAACCGGCGAGCAGCAGGATCCACAGCAGCAGCGAGCCTTCGTGGGCACCCCACAGAGCGGTGACCCGGTAGAAAAGCGGCAGCGCACTGTTGGAATTCTCGGCGACATACGCCACCGAGAAATCCTCGGTGACGAAACTGGCGACGAGGCACGCCACTGCGGTGGCCACCATCACCGCCTGCCCCGCCACCGCGGAAGTCACTGCGCCGCTCCAGCGATCGCGGGCGAAGGCCGGTCCCGCTATGCCGAAGAACGCCTGCAGTCCTGCCAGCAGCAGCGCGAGGATCAGGGCGAAATGGCCGAGCTCGGGCAGCATGGGTCAACCTCCTGAGCCGGAGCTGGCCGTGGCGGGGGCCGTCGGCTCTGCCCGCGAATCACCGTGCCGACGCTTCAGCGAGCGCGCCACCTCCGGCGGCATGTACTTCTCGTCGTGCTTGGCGAGCACCTCATCCGCGACGAAGGTGCCATCGGCTCGCAGGCGGCCGTGCGCCACGACGCCCGCTCCCTCGCGGAAGAGGTCAGGTAACACTCCGGTGTAGCTCACCGGCACGTCATGACTGAAGTCGGTGACCACGAAGTGCACCTCGAGACTGCCCGGTGGTCGCTGCAGGCTTCCCTTGGTGACCATGCCACCGAGACGGAAGCGCTCCCCGGCAGGCACCATCCCGGCGGCCACCTCGCTCGGATCGAAGAAGAAGGTAACGTTCTGGCGGAAGGCGCTGAGTGCCAACGCGCCGGCGATGCTCACGCCGGCGACGATGCCGAGCACCAGGGCGAGGCGGCGGCGGCGCGGGGTCACGACGCTTCTCCCTGCATCTGCAGGCGCCGGCGTGCGTCCCGGCGCGAGCGGGCCAACGAGCGGCGCGCCCAGAAGATGTTGAGGACCACCACGGCGAGTGTCACGAGGTAGGCCGGCCACACGAAGGCCGCATACCCACCCATATCGAAAAACTCTTTCATACGCTCACCACCTCGCGAATCCAGCTCGCCGCCCGCTCACGCGCCAGTACCTCGGCGCGCAGCCGCGTGAGCAGCAGCGCCGCGAACAGCAGCGTAAAGCCGAGCAGCATCAGCAGCAGCGGCGCCAGCATGGCGAATGGCATGGCGGGTTTCGCCAGCCGCATCACCGAGGGTGCCTGGTGCAGTGAGTTCCACCAGGTCACCGAATAATGAATGATCGGAACGTTCACCACACCGACCACCGCGAGCACCGCGCTCGCGCGGTCGGCACGCTGAGGGTCCTCGATCCCGGCGCGCAGTCCCATGTAACCCAGGTACAGAAACAGCAGCACCAGCTCGGAGGTGAGCCGCGGATCCCACTGCCAGTATGTACCCCACATCGGCTGACCCCAGAGCGCACCGGTCACCAGCGCGGCGAAGGTAAAGGAGGCGCCGATCGGCGCGCAGCTGGCCGCCACGGCATGCGCCACCTTCATCCGCCAGATGAGCCCAACCGCTGCGGCGGTCGCCATGGTCACATACACCATGAGGGACATCCAGGCACTCGGTGCATGAACGTAGAGGATGCGGAACCCATCGCCTTGCTGGTAATCCGGCGGGGCGAGTACCAGCCCACTCCAGAGCCCGGCGGCGATGCAGAGCGCCGCCGGCCATGCAAACCACGGCGTCAGGCGTACCGCGAGCGCATACACGTGCGGTGGCGATGCGAGTCGATGAAACCAGGTCCAGTCCATGAGCTGTCTGCGCCCCCTACTCCAGGCTGATGCGCACCGCGGCCGCAGCGGCCAGCGGCGCGAGCGTGACCCCGAGCACCGCGAGCGCCGCAAGCAGCTCGAGCGGCCCAAGGAACGAGGTGCCGTGAATCGCGAGTTGTGTGGCGCGCGCTCCGAAGATCAGCACCGGCAGCGACAAGGGCAGCGTCAGCAGCGACAGCAGTGCCCCGCTGCGTTTGATTCCGAGGGTGAGCGCCGCGCCGATCGAGCCGATGAGGCTCAGCGCGACGCTGCCCACCGCCACGGCAAGCAGGATGCCCGGAAGCGCCGCGGCGGACACTCCGAGCGAGAGCGCGACGAACGGAGCCATGAGCGCGAGCGGCAGGCCCGTCAGCAGCCAGTGCGCCAACGTCTTGGCGAACATCAGCCCCGTGAGCGACTGACCCGAGAGCGCGTACTGCTCGAGCGTCCCGTCCTGCGCATCGTCGCGGAAAAGGAACTCGAGCGCGAGCAGCGAGCCGAGCAGCGCTCCCACCCAGACCACTCCGGGCGCCAGCTCACGCAGCCGCGCCAGCTCCGGCGATATGGCGAGCGGGAACAGCAGCGTCACGATGGCAAAGAAGGCGAGCGGCTGCACGAGCTGACCTGGCTTGCGGAAGGCCAGCTGCAGATCACGCAGCAGCGCGAGGCGAGCGGCCTCGATGGCATCCGCGCGCCGGGCCGGAGCGGGCAGATCGCGCGGCTGCGCGCCGGGCGCATCGAGCGCGCCAAGGGTTTCCGCAACGTGGCCGTCGCGCTGATTCATGCCGCGAGATCCAGGCGTGTCAGGTTGCGCAGCGATGCGGGCAGCCCGTGATGCACCGCGGCGACGACCATACCGCCACGTGCGAGCTGCTCGCGGATCAGCTCGCCCACGACCTCGCGCCCCTCGCCATCGAGGTTGGTGGTCGGCTCATCGAGCAGCCACAGCGGCACCGGCAGCAGTGCGAGCCCCGCGAGCGCGACGCGTCGGCGTTGGCCGGCCGAGAGCGTACGCACGAGCCGATCGCACCAGGTGCGTGCACCGACACGGCCGAGTGCCGCATCGAGCTCCTCGCTTTCCAGAGAGCGCCGCACTCCGATCCAATAATGCAAATTCTCCCGCGCGGTCAGGTCAGCCTTCAGCGGCGGCTCGTGTCCGAGGTAAGCGAGCACCGCGTGGAATGCGCGCAGGTCGCGTCGCACGTTCTCGCCATTCCACAGCACACGCCCCTCTTCCGGATAGATCAGTCCGGACAGCACGCGCAGCAGGGTCGTCTTGCCCGCTCCGTTCGCGCCGCACACTTCCAGACAGCTGCCGCGCGCGAGTCGCAGGCTCACGCCGCGCAGAACGTGGCGCTCGCCCCGCCACAGGTGCAGATTGTCGGCTTCGATCGTTTGCTCCGGCATTGCGCGCTCTTGAGACCCCCGCCAGCCGCCCAAGTTAACTTGCTGCAAAGCTCGACAGGTACGTCTCGTTCCCGAGGCCTTCGGCCAAGCTCCAGAGTCAGCATTTAAGTCTCGCAAATTCAGAAGTTTAGCGCCATAACTGAAGGTGTCGGTTGCAGGCGTCACTCTCAGCTGATGACTGCCTGGGGCCGGAATCGAACCGGCACGGGGTTGCCCCCAAGGGATTTTCGTACCACTGCGACTTTCGTCGCTGCAGGCCCGCGCCATGCATTTGTGGTCTGGACTTTACCTTTGCCATCCCGTGGTGCTGGTCGCCGACACGGATTAGGCAGGGGCCGTCAAGTCTCTACACTTTCCTCGGTGGGGCGCGCGACGAGTGAAGCATTCGGCCGAACCAAGGCTTAGCTCGGTATTGCAGCCACCGTGACGTGCTGCTGTTCCACCGACTTTGACCCCATTCACGCCGGCCGTTTCCGAGCCGGGTGCTCAATTTACTCAAGTCCCTTGCGTCTACCAGTTTCGCCACCCAGGCGGGGATTGCCGCGCGCATTGTAGCGAAACGCACCAACCTGGCGCGCATATCGGGAAAACGCCGCCCAGATGGTGCGGCGCGGGCCGCAAACATGTTGGTGAGCGCGCGCACCGGACTGCGGTTGGCGTTGTGCCGCCATCACCGGCCGCGGGAACGCGCGCTGGTCGCACGCCGTGAACGCCCTGGCGCGCATGACCCGTCAAACCTTCTGGTCGGGGTGCCCGTAGAAGTCAGCCTGCCCTCCTCCGCCGTGCGTACCGCGATCACCGTGCCGCGTAATGCGCTGGTGATCCGCCAGAATCATTCCTACGTGCTGCGGGTCACCGGGGCCGGCACGGTCGAGGAGCTCGACGTCACGCCAGGGGCAGGCATCGCCGATGTGGTCGAGGTCAGCGGACCGCTGGCAGCCGGCGATCGCCTGGTCATCCGCGACGCCGAGCACCTGACGGCCGGCCAGCCGGTGCGCGTGATCGACGCAACCCACCGCGGCCCAACCACGAGTCATCCGGGCTGAGGCCGCCCCGGGCCCATACGCTCTGTACCGAGCGTCATTGCGGCGCACCTCATCCGCTGC
>JAFAVO010000357.1 GCA_019242385.1 Gammaproteobacteria bacterium
GTGTCAGGTTCACCGAGCCGAGCAGGCACGCGCCGTACTCCGGCAGGTTCTGCTCGCCGCACGGGTTGGTGGCGCGGATGTTCTCGCACCACCAGTTGTTGTTCATTTCATTCGAGCGGTCGATGAGCACGAACCCGGGCTCGGCGAAATCGTAGGTGGACGTCATGATCACGTCCCACATGCGCCGCGCCGGCAGCGTCTTGTAGATCTTGCAGGCAACGAGTCCCTCCTCGTTCACCACGTATCCGGCATGCACCGGCCACTCGCGCCACAGGAACCTGCTCGCGTCGCTCAAATCCGGCTGGTCGGCCTCGTACTCGCGGCGCGGCATCGGGAAGGCCAGCTTCCATTCGCGGTCCTCGCGCACCGCGCGCATGAACTCGTCGGTGACCAGCAGCGAGAGGTTGAACTGGCGCAGCCGGCCGTTCTCGCGCTTGGCGCGGATGAACTCCATGACATCCGGATGGCCGATGTCGAAGGTGCCCATCTGTGCGCCGCGGCGCCCGCCCGCCGAGGAGATCGTGAAGCACATCTTGTCGAAGATATCCATGAACGACAGCGGCCCGGAGGTGTAAGCACCGGCACCCGACACGTACGCACCGCGCGGCCGCAGGGTCGAGAACTCGTAGCCGATGCCGCAACCCGCCTTCAGCGTCAGTCCTGCCTCGTGAACCTTGCGCAGGATGTCGTCCATCGAATCGTGGATGGTCCCCGAGACCGTGCAATTGATGGTCGAGGTTGCCGGCTTGTGCTCCAGTGCTCCGGCGTTCGAGGTGATGCGGCCGGCAGGAATGGCCCCGCGCCGCAGCGCCCACAGAAAGCGCTCGTACCATTGCTCGCGCACATCCGCCGCCTCGACGTCGGCGAGCGAGCGCGCCACGCGCTTGTAGGTGTCGTCCATCGTCTTGTCGATGGGCGCGCCATCCTTCGCGGTGAGGCGATACTTCTTGTCCCAGATATCGAGCGATGCTTCCTGGAAAGGAATGGCATCGATGTCCTTGGGTTCGATCTTCACGACAGTGTTCATTAATCCGCGGCGCTCCGATGTTCTTGACGCCTAGCTCGGATTACAGGGAAACGTCAGTCCGACGAAACAAGGGACCTTCTGTGCCCCGCGTCTGACTGGCACCTGCCGTCTTTGTGACGGTCAGGCCCCTGAAACCTCCCCCCGACCGCGTGACCGTGTCGCCCTCTGCGCGAACACAAGATCTTGTGTCGGGGTCAAGAGACTAATGACGGCTCCCAGGTGCGTCAAGGCTGGAAGCCATATTTTGTAAGGTCTTTTTAACTGAGTATTTTCAATATGTTGCGGAGATAATGGCTGCAGCTTTCACGATAATTTTTCCCGGATCCGCGACTGGAGGCATCGGCCGCATGACCCCATATATTGTGCTCAGGGCAAGCACAGGTTTTGCACAGTCTGCCCACAGAACGACGCACCTTGAGCGTGGGTTCTGCCTCGAGCTCCAAGCGCCAAAGGCCAAGCTGAACGGCTCCGGGCGCCGCCGTTGCCGCGCGGCAGCCTGCGCGGGCACGGCGCGCGGCGGCGCATCGCCCGCGCGTCGTGCTGCGCGCTGCCCAGGGGAATTGCGCGCGGCGGGGCTAGTGCGATTCCAACACCGCAGGGCGGCCGCTCCACTGGAACTCTTGAAATTCCAACACCGAGCCGCACATCCGGTTGCATAAGCGCGCTGTGCAGCCGCCAACGCGTACCCAGTTTTTGGTTACGGTTTTTACCTTATCAAGAGGAGTTTTTTCATGACCATCGTTCGCTACGAGCCCTGGACGTTCGTGAGCCGCCTGCAGCGGCAGCTCGATCGCGCCCTGGGCGAGGTCGCCAACGGCGCGACCGTCAGTTGGATCCCGCATGTCGACGTTCACGAGGAAGCCGAGCGCTTCGTCGTTGCCGCCGACCTGCCCGGTGTCGAGGGCAAGGACATCGAGATCACCGCCGAGCAGGGCGTGCTCACCATCAAGGGCGAGCGTCGCTCCGAGAAGAAGTCCTCCAAGGACGGCTTCGAGAGCGTCGAGCGCGCCAGCGGTACCTTCCTGCGCCGCTTCACTCTGCCCGAGAGCGTGGATGCGGAAGCCATCAAGGCGACGCACGTCAATGGGGTGCTCGAGATCAGCATTCCCAAGCGCCCGAGCGAGCAGCCCCGGCGCATCACCGTGCAGGCGGCCTGAGCCCTGCGCATCGGCCGGCAGCCTGAAGCTGCCGGCCGCCGCTTTTTTCACCGGGACTTCGAGCACTTCCGCCGGCGCGCGAACGGCGGGGGGCTCCCGATGGGCTCTTGGGGCTAGAATTCCCGCATCATGAGTCGCGCGCTGCTCCTGTCTTCATGGCTGGCCCTCGCCGCGCTGCCGGCGCTCGCGGCGATGCCGCCGGCGGTGAACGAATCGGGATTGCCGAGCCTCGCACCGATGATCCGCAAGGTGTCGCCCGGCGTGGTGAACGTCGCGACGCGCGGTACCGTGCGCGAGCGCGGCGCGCAGAATCCGCTGCTCGATGATCCCTTCTTCCGCCGTTTCTTCGATGTGCCGCCGGACACCGGCCCGCGCGCGCGTCCCTTCCAGAGCGCGGGCTCCGGCGTCATATTCGACGCACACAGCGGCTATATCGTCACCAACGCGCACGTCATCGAGCACGCCAGCGAGATCACCGTCACGCTGCAGGACGGTCGGGATCTGAAGGCCGAGATCATCGGCAGCGACACGCCTTCGGACGTCGCGGTGCTCAAAGTGAAGCCCGACGGGCTCACGCAGATCCCGCTAGGCGACTCCTCCCGCATGGAGGTGGGTGACTTCGTGGTCGCCATCGGCAATCCCTTCGGCCTGCAGCATACCGTCACCTCGGGAATCATCAGCGGCCTGTCGCGCTCCGGCATCAACCCGGACGGCTACGAGGACTTCATCCAGACGGATGCCTCCATCAATCCGGGTAATTCAGGCGGCGCGCTGGTGAACCTGCGCGGCGAGCTGATCGGCATCAACACGGCGATCCTGTCGCGCACCGGCGGCAACATCGGCATCGGCTTCGCCATACCGGTGAACATGGCGCGCAGCGTGATGGATCAGCTGATCCGCTACGGCTCGGTGAAGCGCGGCCAGCTCGGCGTCAGCATGTACACCGTGACGCCGGACATCGCCCATTCGCTCGGGTTGCCGAGCGCAGTGGGCGCGCTGGTCTCGCAGGTCGTCGAGGGCTCGCCGGCCGAGCACGCCGGCATACGTACCGGCGATGTCATCACCACGGTGAACGGCCAGCCGGTCAAATCCAACAGCGAGCTGCGCAACACCATCGGACTGCTGCGGGTCGGCGACAAGGTCGAGATCGGCCTGCTGCGCGATGGCAAGCCGCTGCGCGTCAGCGCAGTCATCGCCGACACCACGCCCGAGCTCAGCGGCGGACCCGCCAGCATCCACAAGAGCTTCGAAGGGGCGGTGCTCGGCGATGCGCCGGATGCAGGCGGCGCACTGGTGCGCAGCGTCGAGCCGGGCAGCGCGGCGGCGCAGGCCGGGCTGCGCGCCGAGGATGTCATCGTGGGCGCCAATCGCGGCCACGTGAGCAGCGTGCGCGATCTGCGCGAGCGTGCCAAGGGCGCCGCGGTGCTCGTGCTCGAGGTCCGTCGGGGCGCTACGGTGCTGCTGGTCCCGCTGCGCTGAGGGAGAGCGCCGTGAACATCTGTGTGCTCGGAGGCAGCGGGTTCGTCGGCACGGAGCTGGTGACGCGCCTGGTGCAGGCCGGCCACTGGGTGCGCATTCCTACCCGCAATCTCGCCGCCGCCGATCGGCTGCGGGTCCTCGACACGGCCGAGCTGCGGCTGGCCAACGTGCATGACCCGCGCGTCCTCAGCCAGCTGTTCCAGGACTGCAGCGCGGTGATCAACCTCATCGGCATCCTCAACGAGCACGGGCGCAACACCTTCGCGCTGGTCCATACGGAGCTCGCGGGCAAGGTGATCGCCGCAGCGCGCCGCGCCGGCGTGCGCCGCGTGCTGCACATGAGCTCGCTCGGAGCTGCCGCGGATGCGCCGAGCCGCTACCTGCGCTCCAAGGCGGCCGCGGAGGCCGCCCTCACGGCGGCGCCGCCTGCCGAGCAGGCGCACCCCGCGGTGACGGTGTTGCGCCCGTCGGTGATCTTCGGTGCCGGCGACTCGCTCACCAACCGATTCGCGCAGCTGCTGCGCTCGAGCGGCGGAGTGCTGCCGCTCGCGCGCGCCAATGCACGCTTCGCGCCGATCAGCGTGCTCGATGTGGTGGAGGCATTCATGCGCGCGCTGACACTCCCGGTGCGCGCCGGCGCCACCTACGAGCTGTGCGGGCCCGAGGTGCTGACGCTCGCGCAGATCGTGCGCCTCAGCGCGCGCGTCGCCGCCCTGCCCTGCCACATACTCGAGCTGCCGGACGTGGCGGGCTGGCTGCAGGGTGCGGTGATGGGGCTGCTCCCCGGCAAGCCCTTCTCGCTCGACAACTTCCGCTCGCTCAAGGTGGACAGCGTGTGCCGGCAGAATGGCTGCGCGGCGCTCGGCATCGTGCCGCGTCCGATGCTCGCCGAGCTGCCGCTGTACCTCGCCCCG
>JAFAVO010000198.1 GCA_019242385.1 Gammaproteobacteria bacterium
CATGTACATGGCCATCGCGCAGGAGGACCGCCATCCGATCGTCGAGATCATGGAGCAGACCCCCGACATCCCCGAAACCTGTCAGTGGGCAATCTTCCTGCGTAATCACGATGAGCTGACGCTCGAGATGGTCACCAGCCGCGAGCGCGACTACATGTACCAGGCCTATGCGGCGGACGCGCGCGCGCGGCTCAACCTCGGGATCCGCCGCCGGCTCGCCCCGCTGCTCGACAACGATCCCGAGCGCATCAAGCTGATGAACAGCCTGCTGCTGTCGATGCCCGGCGCGCCGATCATCTACTACGGCGATGAGATCGGCATGGGTGACAACGTGTTTCTCGGCGATCGCAACGGCCTGCGCACCCCGATGCAGTGGAGCCCGGACCGCAACGCCGGCTTCTCGCGCGCCGATCCGCAGCAGCTCTATCTGCCGCCGATCATGGATCCGATCTACGGCTACGAGGCGGTGAACGTCGAGGCCCAGAGCCGCGATCGCTCCTCGCTCCTGAACTGGATGAAGCGCATGCTGCAGGTGCGCCGCAGCTCCCAGGCGTTCGGCCGCGGCACGCTGCGTTTCATCCGCCCCGGCAATCGCCGGGTGCTCGTGTATCTGCGCCAGTTCGAGTCCGACACCATACTGTGCGTGGCGAACCTCGCGCGCTCGGCGCAACCGGTCGAGCTCGACCTGGCGGAGCACAAGGGCGCGGTGCCGATCGAGCTGCTCGGCCGGGCCGCATTTCCGCCGATTGGCGAGCTGCCCTATCTCCTGACCTTGCCCGGTTATGCCTTCTACTGGTTTCGCCTGAGCCGCACCGCCGAGGCGCCCCCGTGGCACGATGAGCGTGGCGCGCGCGAGGACCTGCCGGTGCTCGTGCTGATCGAGGGCTGGAGCAGCTTCTTCCCCGAGCGTGTCGCTCCCTGGCGCGCCACACTCGCCAGCTCGCTGCGCACCCAGCTCGAGGGGCGAGTGCTCCCCGGGTATCTGGCGACCCAACGCTGGGCTGCACCGGTCGGTGTGGGCGCGTGGATGGTGCCCGGTGCGCGCGGCGCGGGGGCGTCCGGCGCGACGCTCGAGGACTGGTGCCTGCCGCAGCCCGATCTCGAGCGCTGGCTGGTGCCGATTTTCGAAGTGCGCAGCGGGGCGCAGGCGGGCCATTACTTCGTGCCCCTCACCATAGCGCTCGAAGACGCGGATGAAGCGCGCTACCGCAGGCTCCTGCCGGCAGCGCTCGCGCGCGTGCGCCAGCACGCCGCCACCGGAGTGCTCGCGGATGCGGCGGCGGATGAGGACTTCTGCCGCATGGCCATCGAGGCGATCGGCGCCGGGCGCGAGCTCGAGACCCGACTCGGGCGGATGCGCTGTACGCCAACCTCGGCCTTCGCCGAGCTGCGTGCCGCGCACCCGGGAGAGCTCTCGCTCGGGCCGGCCGGTACGCAGGGAGCCAACACGACCGTGCGCATCGGCGATGCCTTCTTTCTCAAGATCTTCCGGCGGGTGCACGGCGGCGGCACGCCGGCGGTCGATCTCGCGCGCTATCTCACCGAGGTTGCGCACTTTCCCAACACCCCGCCGCTCGCCGGCATGATCGAGTATCAGCGCGGCGAGGAGCCGCCCGAGACGCTCGCGCTGCTCGAGGGTTTCATCTCCAACCAGGGCGATGGCTGGGACTACACCGTCAACCACCTGGTGCGCTTTCTCGAGGAACGCGTCACCCAGCCGGCACGGCCGGCGGACGCGCATGGGTTGTACCTGTCGCTGGTGCGCACGCTCGCGACCCGCACCGCTCAGCTGCATGCGGTGTTGGCGGCGGCCACCGAGCCGGCACTGGCGCCCGAGCCGATCACCGCCGCCGACATGGAAGCGTGGCGGCGGGTCACGCACACCGCGCTCGGCGCGGCGCTCAAGATGTTGGCCGAGCACACCGCGCAGCTTGCACCGGGAGCTGCCGGCACCGCAGCTACGGTGCTGGCACGCCGCGCGGCGCTGCTGCGCAGCGTCGCAGTGCGCCGCAATCCGGTGCCGCGCGGGCTGAAGATCCGCTGCCACGGTCACTTTCACCTGCGTCAGGTTCTGCTGCGTCGCAATGATTTCGTCATCACCGATGTTGGTGCCGCGGGCGAGAGCGTCGCCGCGCACCGCCGCCGCTGCTCGCCGCTCGCCGATGTTGCCTCCATGCTGCGCGCGTTTGCGTACGCACGCCGGATGGCGTTACAACAGTGCTCGTTGATCTCGGCGAACGACCGCGACCGTTGGGAGCCGCAACTGGATGCCTGGGAGCAGCAGACCCGCGCGGCGTTCCTCGAGGCTTACGATCAGGCCGCGCGCGGCAGCGGCCTGTACGAGTCGCTCACCCAGGTCATGCCGCTGCTGCGCCTGTTCGAGCTGGAAGTCGCCTGTGGCGACCTGCAGCGGGCCCTCGGCAACCGCCCCGACTGGGTGGGCGTGCCGTTGCGCAGACTGGCGGCGCTTTCGGGTTGAGACGCGCACGGCGCGTCACTTGATCAAGGAGGATCGAATTGGACACGGAATCGCCGGTTCGGCGGCGACACGACATGCCCTTCGGCGCCGAGATTACCTCGAGCGGCGAGGTGTGCTTTCGCCTGTGGGCGCCTGCGGCGCGCAGCGTGGAGCTCATGCTCTGCGATCCCGACGGTGCCGCCATGCACAGCGTGGCCATGGAGGCACTCGATCAGGGCTGGTTTGCGCTCGCGACCGGCGCTGCCGCTGCGGGCAGCCTTTACCGCTTCCGCATCGATGGGACGCACGAGGTCCCCGACCCCGCCTCGCGCTGCAATCCACGCGGGGTGCACGGACCGAGCGAGGTGATCGATCC
>JAFAVO010000140.1 GCA_019242385.1 Gammaproteobacteria bacterium
CGGCAGCAGCGGCGAGCGTTATTTCCCCGACCCCGAAAGCGGCATTTACCGCTCGAGCGCCGAGCCGATCGACATCCTCATGAAGGTCGAGACGCACAACCACCCGACGGCGATCTCGCCGTTCCCGGGCGCGGCCACCGGTTCCGGCGGCGAGATCCGCGATGAAGGCGCGACCGGTCGCGGCGCCAAGCCGAAAGCCGGACTCAGCGGATTTTCCGTCTCGCACCTGCGCATCCCTGGGTACGAGCGCCCGTGGGAGGGGCAGTTCGGCGCGCCGGCCCGCATCGCCTCGGCGCTCGAGATCATGCTGGAGGGTCCGATCGGGGCCGCCTCCTTCAACAATGAGTTCGGGCGGCCCGCGATCTGTGGTTATTTCCGCACCTTCGAGCAGGCCGCGGCTGGCGATCCGCCGCAGCGCACGCGCGGCTATCACAAGCCGATCATGATCGCCGGCGGTGTCGGCAACATTCGTCGCCGCCACGTGGAGAAGGCCGAGGTCCCCGTTGGCGCGAGGCTGATCGTGCTCGGTGGACCGGCCATGCTGATCGGTCTGGGCGGCGGCGCGGCCTCCTCGCTCGGTAGCGGCAGCTCGAGCCTCGAGCTGGATTTCGCCTCGGTGCAGCGCGGCAATCCCGAGATGCAGCGCCGCGCCCAGGAGGTGATCGATCGCTGCTGGGCGCTCGGTGATCGCAATCCGATAGCGCTCATCCACGATGTCGGCGCCGGCGGGCTCTCGAACGCCGTGCCGGAGGCCGTGGCTCACAGCGCACGGGGCTCGATGCTCGATCTGCGCGCGATCCCGAGCGCCGAGAGCGGCCTCACGCCGCTCGAGCTGTGGTGCAACGAAGCCCAGGAGCGCTACGTGCTGGTCATCCCGGAGAAGGCCCTGGCGGAGTTTGGCGCCATCGCCGCACGCGAGCGCTGCCCGTTCGCCGTGATCGGTGTGATCGATGCGAGCGGTGAGCTCAAGGTGCGCGATCCATTGTTCGAGGATCGTCCGGTGGACATGCCGATCGACCTGCTGCTCGGCAAGCCGCCACGCCTGACCCGCAACGTGCGCAGCGTGCCGGCACAGAGTTGCCGTCTCGACCCGAGCCGCATCGCGCTGCGCGAAGCGGTTTACCGCGTGCTGCGCCTGCCAGCCGTCGCCGACAAGACTTTTCTCATCACCATCGGCGATCGTACGGTCGGGGGCCTCATCAGTCGCGATCAGCTGGTCGGCCCGTGGCAGGTACCGGTGAGCGATGTCGCGGTGACGCTCCAGGACTACCGCGGCACAGCAGGCGAGGCGATGGCCATGGGCGAGCGCACGCCGGTAGCGGTGCTCGACGCGCCGGCTTCCGGGCGGCTCGCAGTCAGCGAGGCGATCACCAACATCCTTGCGGCGGACATCGCCTCACTGAGTGACATCCGCTTGTCGGCCAACTGGATGGCCGCGGCCGGCGAGCCGGGCGAGGATGCAGCGCTCTACGCCACGGTGCAGGCAGTGGCCAAGGAGCTCTGCCCCAGGCTCGGTATCGCCATCCCGGTCGGCAAGGACTCACTCTCCATGCGCACTACCTGGAGCGAGGGCGGCCTCGAGAAGAGCGTGATCGCACCTGTCTCCCTGATCGTGTCGGCATTTGCACCCGTACGGGATGCGCGTGCGACGCTCACACCGGTGCTGCAGCTCGATGAGCGCCCATCCTCGCTGTGGCTCATCGACCTCGCGGGGGGCCGCAACCGTCTCGGTGCGTCTGCGCTCGCGCAGGTGTACGGCGAGCTCGGCGCCGAGCCTGCGGACCTGGATGAGCCCGAACGGCTCACGCAACTCGCTGCCGCGCTTGCCGAGCTCCGCGCGCATGGCCTGCTGCGCGCCTATCACGACCGATCCGACGGCGGTCTGCTGGTGACACTCGTGGAGATGGCCTTCGCCGGCCATTGCGGCCTGGACATCGCGCTGCCGGCAGCGCGCGGGTCGGCACTGGCGCAGCTCTTTGCCGAGGAGCCGGGAGTCGTGGTGCAGCTGCTGGCGGGGGATGAGCCCGAGTTCCTGGCGATCCTCGGCCGGCACGGCCTGGGAGAAGCGGCGCTCTACCTTGGCGCCCCGGTGAGCGAGCTGCGGGTGCAGGTGCGCGTCGGCGCGGACCTGCTCGATGAGAGTTGGGAAGAGCTGCGCGCGGCCTGGTCGGAAACCTCGTGGCGCATGCGGCGGCTGCGCGATGATCCGCAATGCGCCGATGAGGAGTTCGCCACGCAGGCATCCGCCGGGCAGCCGCGCCTCGAGGTCGCCCTCAGCTTCGATGCGCAGGAGGACATCACGGCCCCGTATGTGGCGCGTGGCGCGCGGCCGGCAGTCGCGATCCTGCGCGAGCAGGGAGTGAACAGTCAGGTCGAGACCGCCGCGGTGTTCGATGCCTGCGGCTTCGCGCCGCACGATGTGCACATGACCGATCTGCTGAGCGGCCGGCGCGCGCTCGGCGAGTTCAAGGGTATCGTCGCCTGTGGCGGCTTCTCCTACGGCGACGTGCTCGGTGCCGGGGAGGGCTGGGCCAAATCCATCCTGTTCCACGACACGGTGCGCGAGGAGTTCCAGCGCTTCTTCGCGCGCCCGGATAGCTTCGCGCTCGGCATTTGCAACGGCTGCCAGATGTTTGCCGCGCTCAAGAGCATCATCCCGGGCACCGCGCTCTGGCCGCGTTTCGTGCGCAACCGCAGCGAGCAATACGAGGCGCGCTTCTCGCTGGTGGAAGTGCTGCGCTCGCCCTCCGTGCTGCTCGATGGCATGGCCGGCTCGGTGCTGCCGGTCGCAGTTGCGCACGGTGAGGGCCGCGCCGAATTCGTCAGCGACGCGGCTGCGGGCACGTGCGCGGCGAGCGGGCTCGTCGGAGTCCGTTACATCACCGGCGCCGGTGCCGTGGCCGCCACTTATCCGGCCAATCCCAGCGGCACACCCTTCGGCATCGCGGCACTTTCCAATGACGATGGGCGCATCAGCATCATCATGCCGCACCCGGAGCGCTCGTTCCGTTATCTGCAGAACTCGTGGCGCCCGCCACATGCGGGTGAGTACAGCGGCTGGATGCGCCTGTTCCGCAACGCGCGGCGCTTCGTCGGGTGAGTGGGGTGGTCTTTAGCCCGCGGACTTGATCGGCGCGACGTGCGCGCCGGTCTCTTCGAGAAAGAAGCGCCGCACCATCATCGCCTGCTGCAGCTTGCCCTTGCGCACATAGGTCTCGTAGAGCAGATCTTTGACGACCTCGAGCATGATGCCGGCCTCGTAGCCATCAAGCAGCGGCAGCGGCGTGCGTACGTCGAGCTCCGCGCCGAACAGCACGCTGCGCATCTTGGTGAAGATCTCGGGGGCGATGTCGGTCAGCTCGCGCACGGAATTGAGCTCGTCGAACAGCCGCAGCTTGCCGGACTCGCCGAGGTCGGCAAACATCGCCTGCGCGGTGCGCCGGCACATGGAGGCGAAGGCGTTGAAGGCGCCCTGCGAGAAGCAGCCGAGCGCCTCGCGAAACAACAGCTCCACGCCCTCGGGGATGTAGGCGAAGCTGAACTTCTCGCGTGCCCGTTCCACCTCGGTGTACTGCGGCGACAGCTCGATGCGTGTCGCGCCATAGATGCGCACGGTGAAGCGCAGGAAGATCGGCATGTGACAGGCGTCGCACAGGTACACGAGCCCCACCTGCTTGGGACGGTACACCTGCAGATCCTCGAAGCGCGGCACGGCACTCGCGCTGATGTGCGCGACCGCCTGGCAATGCGGACAGGTCACGACCAGGTTCTTCTCCAGGTCGTGGTGCAGATGACTGCTCGAATCGATGTACATCGACATGCCGTTCGGCGGCACTCTTTAGATTTGTTGAGTCGGCCGCGCACATGTTAACTCAGCCGGCGCCACGGCCGTGAAATTGCCGGCTTGGCTACGTTATGTCACAGACAGGTGGCGCGCCGGCCCGGTGAAATTGCCTGTCGCGATGGCCGGTAGGCGCCGCGCCGCCGCCACACCGCGCGCCGCGAAAGTGTCAGCGGCTGTTCGAGCGCGTAAAGCTGAGTATCCGCTCGGCGAGCAGCGCGTACTCGCCGCTGAAGTGATGGCCCTTGCCGATCTGCTCGCGGGTGACCGTGCCCTCAGGCATTTGTGGGCAGATCGAGTCGCTCTCGCCCTCACCGTAGATGCACAGCACCGGTATGCCGCTCAGCTCCGCGAGCTCCGGGCGGGTCGGCGGGCCGCCCTCATCAGCCGCGACCCACTCGGCAACGTGCACCTCGAAGGAGGCATGAGCGTCGATGCCGAGCAGGCTCACGCTCGCTACGCGCGCGCGCAGCTCCGGCGGCAGGCGATTCATCACGAAAGGCAGCACGTCGGCACCGAAGGAGTAGCCGATCATCAACACGCGCTGCGCATGCCATGCGCTGAGGTAGTGGCGCATCACGCGCGCCACATCCTGCGCGGTCTGGTCCGGGGTGCGTCGCGTCCAGAAATATTTGAGCGAGTTCAGGGCCACCGTCGGTACCCCGTTGGCGGCGAGTCGAGCGGCGAGCTCCTGGTCGAGTCCCGCCCAGCCACCATCACCCGTGAGCAGCAGCGCGAACTCCTGCGCTGGCCCGGCGGCGTGCACCTCATGCAGCGGCAGATCACTGATCTCCGGGGCCGCCACGGCCGGTGGCGGCGGGCGCGCCGCCAGGCGCCGGTACGCCGCCTGGAACTGGGGCATCCAGTTGCGCTCCACCGAAAAGCCGTGGCCGACGAGTGGCAGCTTCACGACTGCGCCTCCGGTGACCCGCGCTGCGAATGCTTCGGTCACGTGCGGATCGCAGACTTCGTCCTTCTCGCCCTGGAGCGCAATCCAGGGCTCCCGCAGGTGGGTCGCGGGCTCCAGCACGAGCTCATGCTGGGCGTTCTGGCTGTAACGTAGTCCGCTGCCCGGGCACAGTTGCGCGCCGGCGAAGTCCTGATCCGGGCAGAAGCCGAGACTCAGTGCGCCCGCAAAGGTCCCGGGAGGTGACTGCGCGAGCGCCGCATAAACGAGTGTTGCCCCGGAGGAATAGCCGATGAGCACCGGCACCTGGTACTCCCTCAGGCCGATCTGTCTCTGCACCTGGTGACTGAGCGACTCGAGGTCGGCGGCGATCATCTCGCAGTGCGCATCGGCACGCTGCGCTGCCTTGCGCAGGCTGGCGAAATAGTGTGTGACATCGACACCGATGACCACCGCACCCATGGCGCGCAGCGCGTGCGCCATGTTGACGACGCCGAGCTCCCAGCCGCCATCCCCCGAGACGAAGATGGCCACACTCTGCGGCGTGCCGGCAGGCACATACACGTGCACGATGCCGAAGCGCCCGGCGCCGAGCTCACGGGTATCGGCAGGAGCGGGCTCAGCCTGCGCCGGCGCAGCGGGCGGCGCCGCGATCGCCGCCCTCGGGAGTGCGCCGGCGATGAGCGCGCAGGCCGCGGCGGCCGCTGCAGCGAGCTTCGCGCTCATCGTACGAACAGCTCCTTCATCCCGCCGGCAATCAGCACCGAGATGTCGACCAGCACGCGCGGCAGTGCGAGCCCGCCGCGCGCCACCAGATAACGCGGCTCCCAGGCAGGGTCGAACTTCGCCTTGTAGCGGCGCAGTCCCTCGAAATTGTAGAAATGCTCGCCGTGGCGGAAGACGAAGTTTCCCACCCGGTGCCAGGCGGGGGCGAGCGGGTGGGCTTCGAGGCCCGCAAGCGGTGCCATGCCGAGATTGAACCAGCGGTAACCCGCGCTTCTTCCCCAGAGCATGAGCTCGATGAAGAGGTAATCCATGGCGCTGCGCGGTGCGCTCGGATCGAAGCGCATCAGATCCACCGATAACTCAGCATGCGTGCCGGTCGTCCAGAGATTGGCGAAGGCCACAGGCTGGCCGCCCGCTCTGACCACTGCCAGCGGAAACTGCTGCAGGTACTGCGCCGAGAACGCACCCACGGAGAAGCCCTTCTCCGCGGTCGATTTGGCGGCGAGCCAAGCATCCGAGATGGGCTGCACGAGCGGCAGCAGCTGCGCGACGCGTTCTGCAGGCACGACCTCGAAGCTCGCGCCATCGCGCTGCGCGCGACGGTGCGCCTGGCGCAGTTCGGCGCGCGCGCCACCCTCGAGCGAGAAATCGGCGAGCGGTATCCGCGCCTCCTCGCCGATCTTGAGTGCGGCGAGGCCGAGATCGACGTACAGCGCCAGCCGCTCGGCCGATACCTGGTAGAAGACCGTCGCGGCGCCATGATGGTCGGACATCTCGCGCAGACGCCACACCAGCTCTTCCGCTCCCTGTGGCGAGCCGACCGGATCGCCGAGCGCGACCCAGCTGCGGCGTGTGGTCTGGTACATGAGGAAGGCGTCGCCCGCATCGCTGAACAGCAGCCGCTTGTCCCCGGTGAGTGCCGCGTTGGCGAGAGTCTGATCACTCGCCTCGATCAGCGGCCGCGCGCGCTCGAGCTCCGCCGGGCCGGCCACTGCCGGCTCCGGGCGCGCGGGCCTGAGGAGGTTCAGCAACACGTAGCAGGCCCCGAGCACTACGACCGTGAGCGAGGCGCGCAGCATGCGTGGAGCGTTGCCATCGAGTGCAAAGGTCCACCACAGCTCGTGCGAGTAGCTCACGTGGCGGTAGGAGATCATCCCGATCCACACCGCCGTCACGATGACACCGATGATGCTGACGACCCAGGCCGGGCTGAAGCGCTCCTCGAGAATGGCCGTGGGGCGGTAGAAGGAGCGGCGGCCCAGGATCAGGACCGCCAGCACGAGCATGAGCAGCGTTGCTTCCTCGAAGTCGAGCCCCTTGAGGAGCGAGGCGAAGATGCCGGCGAGCAGCAGCCAGACCGTGATGTGGTAGGCGGCCTGCACGCGGCGGAACAGCGCGCGCGCCAGCACCAGCAGCCCCAGCCCGACGATGCTGCCGATGAGATGCGAGACCTCGAGCACCGGCAGCGGCAGGAAGCGGTCGAGGAACGCGAGCCGCTCATCGATCGCCGGGGTGGCGCCGGAGAACAGCAGCAGCGCGCCCGAGAGAAAGCTCAGCGCACCGGCGATCTGTGGTACGACCGGCGCGACGTATTGCCTGGCGAGCTCGCGTGCCCGGGCCAGCTGCGCCCGCTGCGCCGACACTTCCTTGGAGCCGAACAGCAGGGTCCCGAACACCAGCGGCACGAGGTAATACACCGCCCGATAGGCGAGCAGCGAGCCGAGCAGCGCATCGGTCGGCGCGCCCGGAAGCGTCAGCAGGATGACCGCCTCGAAAACCCCGACGCCGCCGGGCACGTGACTGATGATGCCGGCAATCACCGCGGCCGCATACACCCCGAGAAAGGTGATGTAGTGAACGTGGGCGGAGGAAGGCAGCAGCGACCACAGCACCGCGCAGGCGAGCGAGATATCGAGCACGCCGAGCGTCAGCTGCGCGAGTCCGATGCGCGGCCCGGGCGCGCGCAGCGCCCAACCGCGGATCTCGAGCGTGCCGCGCGCAAAGCACGCCCACAGCACGTAGGCGCACACCGCCGCGAGCAGCAGCGCTCCGACCAGCACCGCCCAGTTCTCGTGCAGGCGCAGAAGCCGCGCGGCATGCGCGGGCGAGAGCACCAGCGAGAGTCCGGCGACGGTGGCGAGGCCGATGCCGAAGGACACACTGCAGAAGGCAGACACCGTCGCCACATCGATCGCCGAAATGCGTGCCGTGGCGTACAGGCGCAGCCGGATCGCGGTCTGCGTAAACGCGGCGAAGCCGAGTGTGTGGCTGAAGGAATAGGCGATGAAGGAGTTAAAGACGATGCGCCGGTAGGGAATTGGACGCCGCAGGTAGCGCAGCGCCAGCATCTCGTAGGTGCTCAGCAGCCAGTAGCTGAGCGCGGTGAACCCGAGCGCCTCCAGCACCTGACGGGGCGGAATGGCGTGCAGGTGCGCCAGCACCCGCTTGACGTGCAGGTGCGCGAGCTGATGGTGCAGCACCCACGCGACCAGCGTGAATACCAGTAATGCCGCAAGCGGCCCGGCCCAGCGCCACAACTGACGCTCGGCGGGCTCGGGCGGTGAGGGTGGGGCCGTCGTCGGGCGTAGCAAGGCCAGCTTCGAATCCCTCAGCGCGTCAGCGGCTTGTAGCGGATGCGATGCGGTTGGGCCGCGTCTTCGCCCTTGCGGCGGCGGAAGTCCTCGACGTATTCCTGATAATTGCCCTCGAACCACACCACCTGCGAGTCGCCTTCGAAGGCGAGGATGTGGGTCGCGATCCGATCGAGGAACCAGCGATCGTGGGAGATGACCACCGCGCAACCGGGGAACGCCAGCAGCGCCTCCTCGAGCGCGCGCAGTGTCTCCACATCGAGATCGTTGGTCGGCTCATCGAGCAGCAATACGTTGCCACCGGCGTGCAGCACCTTGGCCAGGTGCACGCGGTTGCGCTCGCCTCCGGAGAGCTGACCGACCGGTTGCTGCTGCTGCGCCCCCTTGAAGTTGAAACGCCCGACGTAGCCGCGCGAGGAGGTCTCGTAGGCACCCACCTTGATCGTGTCGAGGCCCCCGGAGATCTCCTGCCAGACCGTTTTCTTGTCATCGAGCGCCTGGCGCGACTGATCGACATAGGCGAGGCGCACGGTCGGGCCGATGCGGATCTCACCGGCATCGGGTCGCTCGGCTCCGGTCAGCATGCGGAACAGCGTCGTCTTGCCGGCGCCGTTCGGGCCGATGATCCCGACGATACCGCCGCGCGGCAGGTTGAAGTCGAGACCATCGATCAGCAGCCGCTCGCCGTAGCCCTTGCGCAGGCCCTCGACCGCGATGACCAGATCCCCCAGCCGCTCGCCCGGTGGTATGTAGATCTCGTTGGTTTCGTTGCGCTGCTGGAACTCGCGCGCTGCCAGCTCCTCGTAGCGCTGCAGCCGCGCCTTGCTCTTCGCCTGCCGTGCCTTCGGATTCTGCCGCACCCACTCGAGCTCGTGGGCCAGCGCCTTGCGCAGCGCCTCCTGCTCGCGCTCCTCGAGCGCCAGACGCTGCTCCTTCTGCTCGAGCCAGGAGGAGTAATTGCCGTGCCAGGGAATTCCATAGCCGCGGTCGAGCTCGAGAATCCACCCGGCCACGTTGTCGAGGAAATAACGGTCATGGGTGACCGCGATGACCGTGCTCGGATATTCCTCCAGATAACGCTCGAGCCACGCGATGGACTCCGCATCGAGGTGATTGGTCGGCTCATCGAGCAGCAGCATGTCCGGCGTCGAGAGCAACAGCCGGCACAGCGCCACGCGCCGCCGCTCGCCGCCGGACAGAGTGCTGATACTCGCCTCCCAGGGGGGCAACCGCAGCGCGTCGGCGGCGATCTCGAGCTTGCGCTCGAGCTCCCACCCACCGGCCGCATCGATGGCGTCCTGCAACTGCGCCTGCCGGGCGAGGAGCGCGTTCATCTTCTCATCATCCATGGGCTCGGCGAACTGCTCGCTGATGTGATTGAACTCCTCGAGCTGGTTGAAAGTCGCGCCGAGTCCTTCCATCAC
>JAFAVO010000222.1 GCA_019242385.1 Gammaproteobacteria bacterium
TTGGGCATGGACTTCCACGGCTCCGCCGGCGGCAGCGATGCGCCCTTCTGCAACAGCTCGATCGAGATCCCGTCCGGCGAGCGCACGAAGGCCATGTGCCCATCGCGCGGCGGCCGCAGGATGGTGACGCCGTGATCGGTCAGGCGCTTGCAGGTAGCGTAGAGATCGTCTACGGCGTAGGCGAGATGACCGAAGTTGCGCCCACCGCCGTACTGCTCGGGCTCCCAGTTGTGAGTGAGCTCGACCTGCGCGCTCTCATCGCCGGGCGCCGCGAGGAACACGAGGGTGTAGCGTCCCTGCGGGTAGTCCTTGCGGGAGAGCTCCTTCAGGCCGAGGGCGTCGCAGTAGAAGCGCAGCGACGCATCGAGATCGGTGACGCGAACCATGGTGTGCAGGTACTTCATAGAGCCTCTGTCATGAACCGGCAGTGAACGCTCGGCTCCCGGTGACCGGTGCGATGCCGAGCGCCTGCTCGATGCGGGCGGGGTCGTAGATCCGGCCACCGCGCATCACCAGCGACACCCGCTCGATATCGCTGATGTTCACGCTCGGGTCGCCGTCCACCAGGATGAGGTCGGCGAGCTTGCCGGGTGCTACCACTCCGCGCTCGCGATCGACACCGATCACCTGTGCGGAGGTCAATGTCGCGAGTCGCAGCACCTCTGCGGGGCTGATTCCCGCACGGGCGTACAGCTCGAGCTCGTGGTGCAACTCGTAGCCGGGGAAGGAGTCGGTGCCGGGGAGGATGGTGACCCCGGCGTCGTACAGCGCCTTGAGGAGCTGGAGAAGCGCGGGCAGCGCCTCGCGATAGGCTTCCTCCTCGCCCTTGGGCACGGCGAGTGCGCCCGAGAGCAGGCTGCGCCGCACCTGTGGCGGCATGCGCGGGGCGATCTGCTCGAGCCCCGGAGTCACCGCGGCGGCATTGCCGCAGAACATCGCCTCGAACACATTGACGGTCGGATCGAGCACGGTGTGATGCCGTTTGAGATACGCGATGAGCTCCTGCACCTGAGGCTTCTCCGGGGTGAACTCGCGCGCGTGCGCGGCCACCGCGGTGAAGCGGTTCATGTTGCGTGTCTCCTTGAGCTGATCGAACAGGAAATCGAGCACGATGAAGTTGAGGTGCTGGATCTCGTCGGCGCCGCCCGCCACGAACTGATGAGCGCTCATGAAGGCGGGCACGTGCCCGCTCACGCGCAGCCCGCGCGCGTGCGCCTCGGCGGCGATCACCGGCACGATGGCCGGCGGGACCGAGGAGTAGATCTTGATCTGCCCGTAGCCGTGGTCGGCATACCAGTCGACGTCCTGGATAGCCTCCGCGGCGTTGTTGATGCGCATCTTCGTCGGCCCGGCGAGCGGCCCCGCTCCATCGATGATGCCGGCCTTGAACACGCGCGGTCCGAGCTCCGTACCGGCATCGAAGCGGGCGACGCGCTCGAGGAACTGGTCGGTGTTGTTGGCCATGTCGCGGGCGCTCGTGACCCCGCGGGCGATGTCGAGCACGCCGACGTTGTCGCCGAAGTGCTGGTGGTTGTCCCAAAGTCCCGGCATCAGGAAGCGCCCGTGCGCCTCGATCACGCGTGCGCCGGCGGGCACGGCGACCGCGCCGTCATCGGCGACCTGCACGATGCGCTCGCCGCGGATCAGCACGCTCGTGCCTGCCGTCACTGTGAGATCGCGCGGATCGAAGAGCCGCGCATTGCGGATCAACACGTCCTCGGTCGGTACCAGCGTCTGCGCCTCGGCGAGCCGCGCCGACCAGGCATCGCTTGCCTGCTGCTGTGTGGCGAGCAGCCGCGGCAGGAGCCCCTGCGCAGGCGGTGCGAGCACCGAGAACCAGCCTGAGGCGATCGCGACGGTCTCTCCGTCGCTGCCTAGCCAGATGGGACTCGGGGAGAAATCGAGCCCGCTGATCTGGTACTGCGTGATCCGGGCTGCGCCCGCGCCGCTTTCCTCGGCGGGCAGAGGCCCGACCGCCTCCAGGCTCGCCTCGCCCGCCGGCAGCAGCGCGAGACGATGCCCCGGAGCCTTGAGGAGTGCGCGCGTCAGCACCCCGAGCATCTCCGGAGGAGCGTTCATGGGCACGTAAAAGGCTTCACCTGTCACTGTCGCCGTGCCCTGCTCGGCCCGGTTGTGCCAGGAGGCGCGGCCCCCGGCGAGGCGGAAAGTCTCGCTGACGGCCACCTTGTAGTAGTCGTTACCGCTGCCGTGGTACTCGATCGGCACCCCGGCGGCATCGAGCTTCCAGGTCGCAACGATGTGATCGCCGCGACCGCGGTCGTTGAAAGAGTACTCGGCGCGGGTCGTACCGCCCTGCAAAGCGACGCTCTGAGCGCCGGCGGGATTTCCGAGCATGACAATCTGGTCCTCGCGCGCCGCCGCCGGAGGCACCGGCGCGAGGAGCAGCGGGAGGAGCGCGAGCGCGCCCAGCCGCGGCGCCGGCATCAGAACATCTCCGAGGGACCCGGCGTCTTGATGTCGACCTTGTGGCGTGAGGGAATGAATTCGCCGGTGATCATCTCCTCGTAGCTCTGTCCGGGGCCCACCATCGGATAGACGCCAGCATCCGGGTCGATCATGACCTCGAGGAACGCCGGGCCCTTGAAGGAAAGGAAGTCGGCGATCACGCGCGGCACGTCGGCCTTGTGCTCGAGGCGCATCGCATAGCGGAAGCCGTCCGCCTGCGCGGCCTTCACGAAATCCTTCTTGTGCAGCGAGCGGTCGCTGGCGGAGAGCCGTCCCTTGAAGAACAGCTTCTGCCACTGCTTCACCATGCCGTCGCCGAAGTTGTTGAGCACCACGACCTTGACCGGCAGGTCGTAGGTGGTGACGGTCTCGAGCTCACCGATGTTCATGCGGATGCTGGAGTCGCCGTCGATGTCGATGACCAGCCGCTGCGGCTGCGCGATCTGGGCACCGATGGCCGCCGGCAGGCCGAATCCCATGGTGCCCATGCTGCCGGAGGTGAGCCACAGTCTCGGCTCGGTGAAGTCGCAGTACTGTGCCGCCCACATCTGGTGCTGGCCGACGCCCGTGGTGATGATGGCCGCGCCGCGGGTGTGGCGATTGATCTCCTCGATGATGTAATTCGGCTGGATGAGAGGGCTCGCCCGGTCGTAGTTCATCGCGTAGACCCGCTTGAGCTCGGCGAGCTCGGCGTGCCAGGCGGAAAAATCCCGGCTGAAGCCGCTCGCCCGCCCAGAAGCGGTGAGCGACTGCAGGGCCTCGCGCACGCGGCCGATGTGGCTCCAGTGCACGCGCTTCACCTTGTTGACCTCGGCCCGATCGACATCGAGGTGAGCAATCCGCCGCGCATTACGGGCGAACTTCGCCGGCACACCTGCCACCCGGTCATCGAAGCGCGCTCCCACCGCCATGAGGAAATCGCAGTCATCGACCGCGTAATTGGCGAACGCCGTCCCATGCATGCCGAGCATGCGCAGGGCGAGCGGATGGGTCGTATCGAGCGAGCCGATCCCCATGAGGGTGGTCACGACCGGCACCCCGAAGGTCGTCGCGAATTCGGCGAGGGCATCGGCCGCATTGCCGTTGATGGCGCCGCCGCCCGCGTAGATGAGTGGCCGGCTCGACTCCCCGAGCATGGTGAAGAAGTGCGCGGCGGCCGGCCCCTCGATGAGCGCCTGCTCGAGCTCCTGCTGCCGTCGGCGGAAGCCGGGAATCGGTAGCAGCCCCTCGCCGCGGAACACGCCCTCCCAGTTCTGCACGTCCTTCGGGACGTCCACCACCACCGGACCGGGGCGGCCGCTGCGGGCGATCTCGAACGCGGTGCGTACCGTGCGCTCGAGTTTCGTCGGGTCGGTGACGAGGAAAATATGCTTCGCGACCGCCCCCATCATGGTGGGCACCGGAGCTTCCTGGAAGGCGTCGGTGCCGATGGCTGCGGTGGAGACTTGGCCGGAAATGACTACAATCGGCACGGAATCTGCCATGCAATCGCGCACTGGTGTAACAGTGTTCGTGGCGCCGGGGCCCGATGTCACCAGGCACACGCCCACCCGCCCGCTCGCGCGCGCGTAGCCTGCGGCCATGAAGCCCGCGCCCTGCTCGTTCGCCGGCACGATGAGCGGGATCTGCGGCTCCTTCGCCCTGGCCGCCTGCTCGTTATAAAGAAACACGGCGTCGTAGGTCGGCAGGATCGCGCCCCCGCTGTACCCGAAGATGGCGGTGACACCCTCATCCGCGAGCACCTGCATGATCATGCGCGCGCCGCTCATCCGCTGACCGGCAAGCGGGTGTCCGATCGGGCGTGGCTGGATCACGGTGTCACTCATGGACGCGCGTTTCCTGATTCGGTACGGCAGCTCAGAGGGATCAGGGAGCCTAGCAGCTTGCGTCCATGGTGCAAGCGCGCACCGATCCTATATTCTGCGGCTTCGGCCGCGCGCGGCGCGCTGTTTTTCCCGATTTTCATGCGTCACATCATCGCCATCCTCCTGCAGAACGAAGCCGGTGCGCTCAGCCGCGTCGCCGGGCTCTTCTCCACGCGCGGGTACAACATCGAGTCGCTCTCGGTCGCCCCGACCGATGACCCGACGGTGTCGCGCCTGACGCTCGTGACCACGGGCTCGGACCTCGTCATCCAGCAGATCGTCAATCAGCTCCACAAGCTCATCGATGTGGTGCACGTGCTCGACATGACGCGCGGGGAGCACCTGGAGCGGGAGCTCATACTGCTGAAGCTGCGGGTCGCACCCGGCCAGACCGATACCGTGCGCGGCCACGTGGTGCGCAGCGGCGGCCGGGTGCTCGATCCGGCAGTCGAGGGCTTCATCGTGGAGCTCACCGCGAGCGAGTCGGAGATCAATGCCTTCGTCGCCGATCTCGCCCACAGCGCGGAGCTGCTCGAAGTGGTTCGCAGCGGAGCGCTCGGCATCAGCCGCAGCGCGCGGCCGCTGCGCACGCGCGTTCCTGCGAGCGCCTGACCGGAGCCGGATGCTCGGGGGCTGCCTCAGGCTCCCTCAGGCACCAGCACGGTAGAGCCCGTGGTGCCCCGGCCTTCGAGATCCCGGTGGGCGTCGGCTGCCCGGCTGAGGGGGTACCTCTGTCCGATGACGATGCGCACGTTCTTCGCGCGTACGGCGGCGAAGAGCTCCCGTGCAGCCGCCTCGAGCTCCGGGCGCGTGGCGATGTAATGGAAGAGCGTGGGACGGGTCAGAAACAGCGAGCCGCGCTTGCTCAGCTCGAGCGGACTGATGGCCGGAGGCGGGCCGGAGGCGTTGCCGAAGGTCACCATGATGCCGCGGCGCCTGAGGCAGTCGAGCGACTCCATGAACGTGTCCTTGCCGACCGCGTCGTAGACCGCGGCCACACCCACGTCCCGGGTCAATTTCCTGACACTCGGCACCAGCTCATCGCGGCCTGAGATCAGCACGTGCCTGCAACCGTGCTTCCTCGCGAGCTCCGCCTTGGCCTCGCTTCCCACCACCCCGATCACGGCCGCACCGAGCGCCTTCGCCCACTGACAAAGGATGAGCCCGACGCCACCCGCAGCCGCATGCACCAGGATCGTGTCCCCGCGCGCGACGCGGTAGGTACGCCGGATGAGGAACTGCGCCGTGAGCCCTTTGAGCATGAGCGCCGCGGCCTGCTCATCCGAGATGCTCTTCGGCACACGCACCACGCGCTCCGCGGGCACGTTGCGCACCTCGCAGTAAGCACCGGAAGAGGGAAAGACGTAGGCGACGCGCTCGCCAACGCGCAGCCCGCGGACGCCGCGTCCCAGGGCGCTGACCACGCCTGCCGCCTCGCGCCCCAGTCCGCTTGGGAGCGTGACCGGATAGAGCCCGGTGCGGTCATAGACGTCGATGTAGTTGACGCCAATCGCAGTCTGGCGGATCTGCACCTCACCGGGCGCAGGCTTGCCCGGCTCGACCTCCTCGAGGCGCAGCACCTCGGGTCCGCCGTTCTCATAGATACGTATCGCCTGTGGCATATCTAGGAGCATACCGGTGCGAAGCGCTCATCCGCACGCACCAGAAGCCACAATGCGGCTGAAGCGACGCAGCATGCCGCGGCTATGATGAAGGCCAGATTCCACTCCCCGCGTCCCGAGAGATACCCGAGCAGCGGGTAGAGGAGCACTCCGCCCAGGTTGCCGCCCGTGTTGACCACGCCAAAGCCGGACATGCTGTCGGCCCGGGCGATCTGCATGGTGGCCGCCGCCACCGGCCCTTCGTTGAGCTCCACGCAGCCGTACGCCAGCACGAAGCAGGCCACCGCCATGAGCGCATTCGCCGCATACGCACCGCACAGCAGCAGTACGGCCGCCGCGGGCAGCGCCACGATCGGCACCAGCCGGGGTCCCCAGCGCAGCCCGAAACGAGCCACGGAGCGGTCGGTCAGGAGCCCACCGAGCCACGCACCCAGGGCGGCACCTACCGGCGGCAACATGGCGAGCCAGCCGCTGTCCATCTGGCCCAGATGCCGATGCTGGGTGAGGTACAGGAATGGTGCCGCCATCAGCTGATAGAAGGCGACGTTCTCCAGCAGATATGAGATCGCCAGCAGCAGCAGGCTGCGCTGGCGCAGCAGCGCCAGACAACGGCGCAGGGTGGTCGGCGCGGGTGGCTCGTGACCGCCGCCGTCGAGCTCGGCGAGCTCGCGGGCGCTTACCGAGGGATGCTGCTGCGGCAGGTCACGC
>JAFAVO010000278.1 GCA_019242385.1 Gammaproteobacteria bacterium
ACGCGGCGCGGGGCCCGTAATCAGCCCTTCTACCACGTTGTCGTAACCGACAGCCGTAAGCGCCAGGGCGGCCCGAGCCTGGAGCATGTGGGCTTCTTCAACCCGATCGCGCGTCGCGGAGAGCAGAAGCTCAAGCTCGATCTGCCGCGCATCGACTACTGGGTGGGCAAGGGCGCGCAGCCTTCCGAGCGGGTGCGCCACCTCGTCGCCTCCTACCGGAAGCAGGCGACAGCCTGAGGGGCGCCACAGCCTAACGGCGGACTGCCCTCTCCAGCCGTGGAATGGATCGAGCTCGGTCGCGTGGGCGCCCCCTTCGGCGTCAGGGGCTGGGTGCACGTGGAATCGCACACCGAACCGGCGGAGGCACTGCTCGGATACCCGGAGTGGTCCTGTCGGCTCGTAAGTGGTGAGCGGCTCGCCAAGCGGCTTCTCGAGGGGCGCCGGCACGGCCCGGGGCTGGTGGCGCACCTCGAAGGCATGGACGATCGCGGCGCCGCTGCGGCGCTCACCGGAGCGGTCGTCGAGGTCGAGCGCTCGCGGCTCCCGGGCCTCGCGACCCGGGAGTACTACCGCGCGGACCTCGAGGGTCTGCGCGTGCGCAATCTCGAAGGGGGAGAGCTCGGGACGGTGAGCCACTTCGTCGAGGCGCCCTCGGGCGCAGTGATGGTGATACGTGAGGCGGGTGGGCGCGAGCACTGGGTGCTGGCGGCACCGCCGTACCTGCGCCGGGTGGACCTGGCCGCGGGCGAGATTCTGGTCGACTGGCCGGCGGAGCTGGAATAGAGGCTCCATGAAGATCGAGGTGGTCACGCTCTTTCCGCGCATGATCGCGGGAGCGCTGGAATTCGGTGTCATCGGGCGTGCGATCGCCCGCGGACTGCTGAGCGTCGGTACGGAGGATCCGCGGACGCACACGAGCGATGTGCACCGTACGGTCGATGACCGGCCCTATGGCGGTGGCCCGGGTATGGTCATGAAGCCCGAGCCGTTGATGGCCGCGATCCGCGCGGCGCACGCGCGGCTCCCGGGCGGCGCCCCACGGGTGGTGCTGTGCGCGCAGGGGCAGCCGTTCGATCAGGCGCAGGCGCAGGAGCTCGCGCAGTTGCCCGGGCTGCTGCTGATCGCCGGGCGGTACGAAGGAATCGATGAGCGGGTGATCGCCCTCGGCAGCGACCGCCAGCTCTCGATCGGTGATTACGTGCTCTCGGGTGGAGAGTTGCCGGCGCTCACCGTGATCGATGCGGTGGCGCGGCTGCTGCCCGGAGTGTTGGGCGATGAGCGCTCGAGCGTCGAGGAGTCCTTCGCGGCCGGACTTCTCGACTGGCCGCACTACACACGGCCGGAAATATTCGAGGGCGAGGCCGTGCCGGCGGTACTATTGTCGGGCGATCACGCCGGGATCCAACGCTGGCGCCTGCAGCAGGCGCTCGCGCGCACGGTGCACCGCCGGCCGGATCTGCTGCGCAAGGCGCAGCTTTCGGATCAGGCACGGCGCCTGTTGAATGAAATCGAGGCCCGCGGCGGCAAAGATCGAGGTAAGCAAAAATGAGCAAGATCATCCAGGAAATCGAAAAAGCGCGCATGACCCGGGAGGTGCCCGATTTCAAGCCCGGCGACACCGTGGTGGTGCAGGTGAAGGTGGTCGAGGGCGATCGCGAGCGCGTGCAGGCCTACGAGGGTGTGGTGATTGCCAGGAGCAATCGCGGGCTGAACTCCTCCTTCACGGTGCGCAAGATCTCTCACGGCGAGGGTGTCGAGCGCGTATTCCAGACTTACAGCCCGGCGATCAGCGACATTACCGTCAAACGCCGCGGCAGCGTGCGCCGCGCCAAGCTCTACTACCTGCGCGACCTTTCGGGCAAAGCCGCAAGAATCGAAGAGAAGATCTGAGGCGGCCCACGGGCTGCCGAGCGCCGCCGGCGGCGCGGGAGTAGGCGATGACGGTCCGCTCGTTCTTTTCCGGCCTGTGGCGCGGTCTCGATGGGCTGCGCAAGGCGCTGCACCTGATCCTGCTGCTGATCCTGTTCGGCGTGGTGATCGGTGTGCTGCGCGGCAGCGTACCCCGCATCCCTTCCAAGGCGGCCCTGCTGCTCGTGCCCGAAGGGCAGCTGGTCGAGCAGCTCTCCGGCGACCCGCTCGAGCGCGCCTTGCAGGAGACCCGCGGCGAGACGCATCGCGAGACGCTGCTGTGGGATCTCACCGACTCGATCCGCGCGGCGGCCGCGGATCCGCGCATTCCCGCGATTGCACTCGATCTGGAGAAGTTCGACGGCGGCACGCAGCCGACGCTCGAGGAGCTCGCCTCCGCGCTGCGCGAGTTCCGCGCCGCCGGCAAGAAGGTGATCGCCTACGGGGCCGAGCTCACCCAGGAGCGCTATTACCTCGCCTCGCAGGCCGATGAGCTGCTGCTCGATCCCATGGGCTTCGTGCTCATCGACGGTTACGACCGCTATCGCATGTACCTGAAGGATGCGCTCGATAAGCTCGCCGTCGACATCAACGTCTTCCGCGTCGGTGCCTTCAAGAGCGCAGTGGAGACCTTCACGCGCAACAACATGTCGGCCGAGGACCGCGAGGAGAGTCGTGTCTACCTCACCGCCCTCTGGAACAGTTACCAGGGAGCGGTGACGCGCGCGCGCAAGCTCCAGTCCGATGCGCTCGCTCAGTACGTCGGTAGCCTCTCGAAGACCGTGCCCGCCGCGGGCGGCGATGCGGCGCGCGTCGCGCTGCAGGCGGGCCTGGTGACCGCGCTCAAGACCCGTCTCGAGTTCGAGCAGCGCCTGGTCGCGCTCGTCGGCAAGGACGACAACAACGAGTCCTTCAAGGCGGTCTCGCTCGATGACTATGCGCGTTACGCACGCGCGCAGAAGAAGCTCAAGTCCGACGGCAAGCCCCGCGTCGGGGTGATCATCGCCGAGGGCGAGATACTCGATGGCGAGCAGCCTCCGGGCACCATCGGCGGTGAGAGCCTGGCGAAGCTCATCCGTCAGGCGCGCACCGACAAGGACGTGAAGGCGGTGGTGCTGCGCGTCGACAGCCCGGGCGGAAGCGTTCTCGCCTCCGAGCAGATCTACCGGGAGCTCGTCGCGCTGCGCGGTGCCGGCAAGCCCGTGGTCGTCTCGATGAGCGGCTACGCCGCCTCCGGTGGCTACTACATCTCCGCTCCGGCGGATGAGATCTGGGCGAGCCCGGCGACCATCACCGGCTCGATCGGCATCTTTGCCATCATCCCCACCATCGACCGCACGCTCGGCAAGGTGGGCGTCAGTGTCGATGGAGTGGGCACGACGCCCCTTTCCGGAGCGCTGCGCCTCGACCGCCCGCTCGGGGAGGAGGCGCGCACGCTGCTCCAGTCGACGGTCTCGCGCGGCTACGATGAGTTCCTCGAGCGGGTCGCGAGCGGACGCAAGAAGACTCGCGAGGAGGTCGACAAGGTCGGCCAGGGACGGGTGTGGGCGGGGAGCGATGCGCACCAGCTCGGCCTCGTCGATCAGCTCGGCTCCTTCAACGATGCTACCCACGCCGCGGCCCGCCGCGCCAAGCTGACCGACTACGCGCTCGAGTTCATCGAGCCCGAGCTCACCTGGGCGCAGGCGCTCGTCATGCAGTTGCGCTCGCGCGTGAGCGCCTTGGTACTGGGAATGAGCCCGGGCCAGGCGGCACTGGCGCAGCTCGCGCAGCGGCTGGATCCGGTGACGCGCGAAGCGCAGCGCCTCGCGCGCTTCAGCGCGCCCGACCGCCTCTACGCCTACTGCTTCTGCGAATTGAGCCCCTGACCCCGGGCCCCTGACTTCGCAGGCCCCTGACTTCGCGGGGCCCCTGATGTCGCAGAGCGCTGCCTTACAGCGTCGACCAGTCGAGGATGACCTTTCCCGACTTGCCCGAGCCCATGGTCTCGAAGCCGCGCTGGAATTCCTGCACCGGAAAGTGGTGCGTGACGATCGGCTCGAGCTTGAGCCCACTCTGCAGCATGCTCGCCATCTTGTACCAGGTCTCGAACATCTCGCGGCCGTAGATCCCCTTGAGGGTGAGGCCCTTGAAGATCACCTGGTTCCAGTCGATGGCCATCTCCTCCGGCGGTATCCCCAGCATCGCGATCGCGCCTCCGTGGTGCATGGTGCGCAGCATGTCGCGGAAGGCAGCCGAATTACCGGACATCTCGAGGCCGACGTCGAACCCTTCCTGCATGCCGAGGTCCTTCATCGTCTGATCGAGGGACTCGCGCTGCACGTTGATGGCCCGCGTCGCGCCCATGCGCCGGGCGAGCTCGAGCCGGTAATCGTTCACATCCGTGATGACCACGTGTCGCGCGCCGGTGAAGCGTGCCACGGCGGTCGCCATGATGCCGATCGGACCTGCGCCGGTGAGGAGCACATCCTCGCCCACCACGTTGAATGCGAGGGCGGTGTGGGTCGCATTGCCGAAGGGATCGAGGATCGCGGCGATGTCATCGGAGATGGAGTCGGGGAGCTTGAAGGTGTTGTAGGCCGGGATCGCCAGGTACTGGGCGAAGGCCCCCGGACGGTTCACCCCGACGCCCACCGTGTTGCGGCACAGGTGGCGCCGGCCGGCGCGGCAGTTGCGGCAGTAGCCACAGGTGATGTGCCCCTCGCCTGAGACCCGGTCGCCCTTGTTCAGGCCCTTCACCTCAGAGCCCAGCTCGACGATGCGCCCGCAGTATTCGTGACCGACCGCCATCGGCACGGGAATGGTCTTCTGCGCCCACGCGTCCCAGTTGTAGATGTGCATGTCGGTGCCGCAGATCGCGGTCTTCGCGATCTCGATCAGCACATCGTTGGGGCCGACTTTGGGCTCGGCGATCTCTTCCAGCCAGATGCCGGGCTTCGCCTGCTGCTTCACCAGTGCTTTCATGCGGCTCGCTTCAGTGTATGACGCCAAGCTCGCGGCCGACGGCCGTGAAGGCGGCGAGTGCGGGCTCGAGCTGCGCTCGGGTGAGGGCGGCCGACATTTGCGTACGGATGCGCGCCTGACCCTTCGGCACCACCGGATACGAAAAGCCGATGACGTACACACCGCGCTCGAGCAGCGCATCGGCCATTCTGCCGGCGAGCGCCGCATCACCGAGCATCACCGGAATGATCGGGTGCTCGCCGGGCTTGAGGTCGAAGCCCGCCGCGGTGAGCCCCGCGCGGAAGAAGCGGGTGTTCTCGAAGAGCTGGGTGCGCAGCTGCGGACTCTTCTCCAGGAGCTCGAGCACCGCGAGGGTGGCCGCGGCGACCACCGGAGGGATGCTGTTGGAGAAAAGGTACGGCCGCGAGCGCTGCCGCAGCCACTCGATGACCTCGCGCCGTGCGGCGACGAAGCCACCGCTGCCACCGCCCAGGGCCTTGCCGAGTGTGCTGGTGATGATATCGACGCGCTGCGCGACGCCACAGTGCTCGGGCGTGCCGCGCCCGCCTGCGCCCATGAAGCCCGTGGCATGCGAGTCATCGACCATGACGAGCGCAGCGTACTTCTCCGCCAGATCGCAGATCTCGCGGAGCCTCGCGATGAAGCCGTCCATGGAGAAGACCCCGTCGGTGGCGATGAGCCGCGTGCGCGCGCCCTGCGCCTCGCGCAGCCGTTGCTCGAGCTCGCCCATGTCGCTGTTGGCATAGCGGTAGCGCTGCGCCTTGCACAGGCGGATGCCATCGATGATGCTCGCGTGGTTGAGCGCATCCGAGATCACCGCGTCGCGCTCATCGAGCAGCGTCTCGAAGAGCCCGCCGTTGGCATCGAAGCACGAGGAATAGAGGATCGCGTCCTCGCTGCCGAGGTAGCCCGCCAGGCGCTCCTCCAGGGTCTTGTGGATCTGCTGCGTGCCGCAGATGAAGCGCACCGAGGCCATCCCGTAGCCGAGGTCGGCGACCGCGCGCTCCGCGGCGGCGCGCACGCTCGGGTGGTTGGCGAGTCCCAGATAGTTGTTGGCGCAGAGGTTGAGCACCTCGCGATCGCCTGCCTGAACGACCGCTCCCTGGGGGCCGGCGATCACCCGCTCGTTCTTGTAGAGCCCCTGCGTGCGCAGCGAGGCGAGATCGCTGCGCAGCCGCTCGAGAAATCCCTGATTCATCATCGGATTATACTGGAGCGCTCCCAGGCACGGTCGCATTTGAGCCCCCGAAGGTCGCCGCAAAGCATGTCGGTGCGGCGGCCACGTTGCAGACTCGCGTGCGCGCCCCCATCTAACGAGCGCACTGGCCGCGACGGCGGTGCGGGGTTGGCTGTCATGAGCTTGAGCGTTTTCGACATCTTCAAGGTGGGCATCGGTCCCTCGAGCTCCCACACCATGGGCCCGATGCGTGCGGCGCAGGAGTTCGTCACCGCCCTCAAGCGCACGGGCCTGCTGTCGGCGACCGAGGAGATCGCGGTGCGGCTCTACGGCTCACTCGCCCTCACCGGTGTCGGCCATGGCACCGACCGCGCCGTGCTCGCGGGACTCGAGGGAGCGCTGCCGGAACGGGTGGATCCGGATCAGATCGAAGCGAGCGTGCAGCGCATCCGTACCACCGGCCGGATCCGGCTGCTCGGTGAGCACGAGATTGCCTTCGATGAGCCGATGCAGCTGCTCTTCATGCAGCACGAGCGGCTGCCGCGGCATTCCAACGGCATGCGTTTCACGGCGCTCGGTGCCGGCAAACGCGTGCTGAGTGAAGAGGACTTCTACTCGGTCGGCGGCGGTTTCATCGTGCGCGGTGATGAGGTGGAGGCCGCCGGTCCCCACGAGCGGCCGCCCCCGCCCTATGCCTTCAGTTCGGCGGAGGAGCTGCTGGCGCTCTGCCGGGAGCACGGCCTCGAGATCTTCGAGCTGGTGCTCGCGAACGAGCGCACCTGGGCGAGCGAGTCCGAGGTGCGCGCCGGGCTGCTGCACATCTGGCAGGTGATGCAGGCCTGCGTGCAGCGCGGCTTCCAGCAGAGCGGGCTCCTTCCCGGGGTGCTCAAGGTGCGCCGGCGCGCACCGCGCCTCTACCGCATGCTCACCGAGTGCGCGACCGTGAAGCCGCTCGATGTGATGGACTGGGTGAATGCCTACGCGCTGGCGGTCAACGAGGAGAACGCCGCGGGCGGGCGCGTCGTGACGGCCCCCACCAATGGCGCGGCGGGCATCGTGCCTGCGGTGCTGCATTTCTACCGGCGTTTCGAGGACGGTGCCAACGATGCCGGCGTGATCCGCTTCCTGCTGGTCGCAGGCGCGATCGGCATGCTGTACAAGCGCAACGCCTCGATCTCGGGCGCCGAGATGGGCTGCCAGGGCGAGGTGGGCGTCGCCTGCTCGATGGCGGCCGCGGGACTGGTCGCGGCGCTTCAGGGCACCAACGAGCAGGTCGAGAACGCAGCCGAGATCGGCATGGAGCACAATCTCGGTCTCACCTGCGACCCGGTGGCGGGGCTCGTACAGATTCCCTGCATCGAGCGCAACGCGATGGGCGCGGTCAAGGCGGTGAATGCCGCCCGGCTCGCGATGCGCGGCGATGGGACGCACAAGGTCACCCTCGATCAGGTGATCGCCACCATGCGCCAGACCGGTGCCGACATGTCCACCATCTACAAGGAAACCTCCCAGGGAGGCCTTGCGGTCAACGTCCCGGAGTGCTGAGAGGCGGCTGCGACCCCGTTCAGCTGAAGAGCCGGAATATGCCGCGCGCGGGAGTCTCGCGCATCACATCCCTGACGGCGGCGACACCGATTTCACTCCACTCATCGCATTCGAAGGCGATCGAGCAGAGCGCCGCGGTGGCAAGTCCGCTCGCCTCGGCCTCGGGCACCAGCTGCTGCACCAGCTCGGACACTCCGGGGTTGTGTGCCACCACCAGCAGGTGCGTGACGCGCGGTCCGGTCGCCTGCACCACCCGCAGGAGATCAGCGGCGCTCGCCAGATAAAGCGACTCATCGGAGATCACCAGGCGCGCGGGCAGCGACAGGATCCGCGCCACGATCTCCCCGGTCTGCTGCGTGCGGCGCGCCGGGCTCACCAGCACCAGCTCCGGTACGAGTGCGAGCTCGAGCAGCCGGCGGGACATCGCCTCGGCCGCGGACACCCCGCGGCGGTTGAGGGGGCGCTCGAGGTCCGACACTCCGGCATCCTGCCAGCGTGCGTCCGCGTGCCGCATGAGGGTCAGCCGCTTCACCGCGCGCTCACTCCTCCGGCGCCTCGATGAGGAGCCGGCCCTCCTGCTCGCGCACGGGGTAGGTCCGCAGGGGCTCGTACGCGGGCGGGGTGAGCGCCTCGCCCGTGCGCAGGCAGAAGTGCGCGCCATGGCGCGGACAGATGATCTGGCAATCCTCCACCTGCGCGGCCCCGAGGGATTCGCCATCGTGGGTGCAGCGATCCTCGACCGCATAGAGCGCATCGCCGCAGCGCACCACGGCGAGATGCAGCCCATCGACCTCCACGGCCAGCGGCGCCGACTCGGTCACCTCCGCTGCGGCACCTACGTCCTTCCAACTCATGAGCTTGTGGGGGAGGCTCAGTACATGCCGGTCTGCAGACGCGCGGCCTCGCTCATCATGCTCTGGTTCCAGGGCGGATCGAAGCTGAGGCTGACGCGTGCTTCGCGCACCGTGGGAATGCGGCTGATCTTGTCGCGTACGTCATCCACCAGGATGTCCCCCATGCCGCAACCGGGCGCGGTGAGTGTGATCGTCACATCGACGGTGCGTGTGCCGTCATCGTTCTGAGTGACGGAGCAATCGTAGACGAGCCCGAGGTCGACGATGTTGATCGGGATCTCAGGATCGTAGCAACTGCGCATCTGCTCCCACGCGAGGCGCTTGACGTCATCCTCGCTGGCATTCGGCGGAAGCTCCGGCGGCTTGACCGCCTCCTGGCCGATGGCGTCCGCGTCCTCACCGGCGATACGAAACAGATTCCCCTCGAGATAGACGGTGAAGCTGCCGCCCAGCGCCTGGGTGATGTAGCCCGCCTGGCCCGGCTTGAGCTTGACCTCCTGGCCTGCGGGGACGATCACCGCACGCACCTCGCGGCTGACGACGAAGGGCTCGTTCTCGTGGCGACGCATGGCGCTACTCGGTCGATACCGTTGCGGCGCCCGAGGGGGAGGCGAGCGCCGCGTTCAGCGTGTGCCAGCACAGGCTCGCGCACTTCACCCGCGCCGGGAATTCGCGCACCCCCGAGAGCGCCGCGAGCTTGCCGAGCGCCGGATCGGCCGCAGCATCGGGCTGGGTCAGGAGTGCATGGATCCGCTCGAAGAGCTGCCGGACGCTCGCACGGTCCTTGCCCTTGACGGCTTCGGTCATCAACGAGGCGGAGGCGGTGGAGATGGCGCAGCCGCTGCCTTCGAAGCGGATGTCCTCGATGCGATCGCCCGCGAGGCGCACCGCGAGCGTGAGCCGATCCCCGCACAAGGGGTTGTTGCCTTCGGCCCGGTGATTGGCGCCCTCGAGCGGCCCGAAGTTACGCGGACGGCGGTTATGATCCAGGATCACGTCGCGGTAGAGCTCCTTCAGATCCATCAGCCGAACACCTCACGGGCGCGCTCGAGCGCCCGGACCAGCCGCGCCACGTCCTCTTCGGTGTTGTAGCAGGCGAAGGACGCGCGCGCAGTCGCCGGCAGCCCGAAGAAGGTCATCACGGGCATCGCGCAGTGATGGCCGGTGCGCACGGCGACGCCGTCCGCGTCGAGAATGGTGCCGAGGTCGTGGGCGTGCACGCCCTTCATGGTGAAGGAGAGCACCGCGGCCTTGTGGGCGGCCGTGCCCACGAGCTCGATCTGCGGCATGCGCCCGAGCTCGACAGTGGCGAGCTCGAGCAGGTGCTGCTCGTGCGCCGCCACCGCCTCGATGCCGAGCCCCTCGAGATAGTCCATGGCGGCGGCGAGCCCCACGGCGCCGGAGATGTTGGGCGTACCCGCCTCGAACTTCGCCGGCAGCTCGTTGTAGGTCGTCTTCTCGAAGGACACGGTCAGGATCATGTCCCCGCCGCCCTGCCACGGAGGCATTGCGGCGAGCAGCTCCTCGCGGCCGTAGAGCACGCCGATGCCGGTCGGCGCATACATCTTGTGCCCGGAGAAGGTGTAGAAGTCCGCACCGAGCGCGCGCACATCGACCCGTGCGTGCGGTACCGCCTGTGCCCCATCGATGAGCACCACGGCGCCCTGGGCACGCGCCGCCTCGATCATGCGCTTGACCGGCAGCACGGTGCCGAGCGCGTTGGAGATGTGGGCGAAGGCGGCGAGCCGGGTGCGCGGCGAGAGCTGCCGCTGGAACTCATCGAAGGGCACCTCACCCCGGCGGTTGATCGGAGCCACGCGCAGATGCGCGCCGGTCTGCTCGCACACCATCTGCCAGGGAACGATGTTGGCGTGATGCTCGAGCGCGGTGATGAGGATCTCATCGCCCGGGCGCAGACGCGGGCGCGCGTAGGACTGCGCGACGAGGTTGATCCCTTCGGTCGTGCCGCGCACGAAGATGACTTCCTTCACCGAGACGGCGTTGATGAAGCGGCGCACGCGCTCGCGCGCGCCCTCGAACGCTGCGGTGGCCGCCTGGCTGAGGGCGTGCACTCCGCGATGCACGTTCGCGTGCGAATGCCGCTCGTAGTGCTCGACCGCCTCGAGCACCGGCCGCGCCCGCTGCGAGGAGGCCGCGCTATCGAGATAGGTGAGCGGCCGGCCGTGGACGGTCGTCGCCAGAATCGGAAAATCGCGGCGCACCGCCTCGACATCGAGCGGCCGCGGTGCATTGCGCGGCGATACGTTGGCAGCCATCAGAGCAGCTCCCGCAGCGCGTCATCGCGCAAGTGGACGGCGAGGCGCTCCTCGACCTGGCGCCGCAGCCCAGGCAGGTGGATCTGCGAGACGACATCCTCGAGGAACGCCCATTTGAGGAGGCGCTGCGCCGCATCGCGGTCGAGGCCCCGGGAGAGGAGATAGAAAAGCATGGCATCGTCGAGCTTGCCGGCGGTCGCGCCGTGGCTGCAGCGCACGTCGTCGGTGTAAATCTCGAGTTGGGGGCGCACGTCGATCTCGGCCTCGGGCCCGGCCAGGAGGCCGCGCAGGGACTGGCGCGAATCGGTGCCGTGGGCGCCGGCGGCGACGATGATCTTGCCGTTGAAGGCCACGCGGGCACGACCGTGCGCGATGCCACGGAAGGTCTGCACGGTACGCGCGTTGGGAGCGAGGTGCTCGACCATCGCATAGCCATCCTGCACCTGCTGGCGGTCCCCGAGCGAGGCGACCGCGAGCTCCAGAGCGGCGCGCTCGCCGGCGAGCCGCAGCGCGAGCGTCGAGCGTGCCGACTGGCCTCCGGTGCTGATGGTGTGCAGACGGTAGGTGGCATCCTCCATGAGTCGCGCGGACAGGGTGTCAAAGAGCGTGCTGCGCCGATTGAGCTCCTGCAGGCGGTAGTGCTCCAGATGCGCGCCGCGGCCCAACTCCACCTGCACGGCGCTCGTGACGAAGCTCGCCGCCGCCGCCGCGCTCAGGTGCCTCTCGATGAGCCTGAGCTGCGCACCCGGTGCGAGGCGCACTTCCAGGCGCGGATAGGAGGCGCCGGTTTGCGCCTCGCTGCTGGCCGCGAAGAGCACCTCGAGCTGTAAGGGGCGTGCGCCTGAGGCCGGTATGTCGAGGCTGAGGACATCGCCGGCGAAGGCGGCATTGAGCAGCGCAAAGCGCTCATCGCCGCCGGCGAGCTCGGTGTCCGGCACGGCGTGATCGTGCGGCGCCGGCTGTACCGTCACTCCCGCCTCGAGCGCTGCCGACACTGCGGGCACGAAGTGGCCATCGATGAAGAGGTAACGCGGGATGTCAGGGAGAGCCTCCGGCAGCGCGGCGGCCTCCGGCAGCGTGGCCGTGCGGGGCGCCGGCAGGAAGCGAGCCCGCTCGAGCGGACGGAGGTTCGCGTACTTCCAGTTCTCGTGGCGGGCGCTCGGAAGTCCGCTCGCCTCGAGGGCGCGGATGGCGCTGCGGCGCCGCGCGCCAACTTCGGTGCTGGCATCGAGCCGGCCTGCGGTGCTCGCGAAGTCCTCGGCGATGCGGTCGGTGAT
>JAFAVO010000283.1 GCA_019242385.1 Gammaproteobacteria bacterium
AAGGACGAGCGCAAGCAGGGCGCGGGCGACCAGGGCCTGATGTTCGGCTACGCGACGAACGAGACCGATGTCTTGATGCCGGCACCCATCACGTTGGCGCATCGCCTCGTCAAGAAGCAGGCTGAAGTGCGCAAGAAGGGCAAGCTGCCCTGGCTGCGGCCCGATGCGAAAAGCCAGGTCACGCTGCGCTACGAGAACGACCGGCCCGTGGGCCTCGAGGCGGTGGTGCTTTCCACCCAGCACAGCGATGACGTCTCGACCAAGACGCTGCGCGAGGCGGTGATGGAGGAGATCCTCAAGCCCGTGCTGCCCCCGAAGTGGGTCGACAAGCGCACCCGCTATCACATCAACCCGACCGGACGCTTCGTGGTCGGTGGCCCGGTGGGCGACTGCGGGCTCACCGGGCGCAAGATCATCGTCGACACCTACGGCGGCTACGCGCGCCACGGTGGCGGCGCCTTCTCCGGCAAGGATCCCTCCAAGGTCGACCGCTCGGCGGCTTATGCCGCGCGCTACGTCGCCAAGAACATCGTCGCGGCCGGGCTCGCCGAGCGCTGCGAGGTGCAGCTGTCCTACGCCATCGGGGTCGCCGAGCCGATCTCCATCATGGTGGAGAGCTTCGGCACGAGCCGCCTCTCGAGCGAGCATCTGACGCGCATCGTGCGCAAGCACTTCGACCTGACGCCCTACGGGCTGCGCGAGATGCTCGACCTGGTGCGGCCGATCTATCAGAAGACCGCGGCCTACGGCCACTTCGGCCGGACCGAGTCCGAGTTCACCTGGGAGCGCACCGACCGCGCCGCAACACTGGCCGATGAGGCCAAGGGGATGCGCGCCGCTTAAAATCTACCCTGGCAGCCACAGCGGCTGCAGCCTCACCGGCTGAGGAGCGTTGCGACGGGCAGGGCGCCACTGGGGCGCGGGGCCCGCCAGGCTCAGCCGGACGTGGATCATCCATACGGCGCTCACTCAGATCATGGAGTATCGAGTATGAACGCCACACTCAAGCCTGCCGCCGCCGCCGCCAGCGACTTCAAGGTCGCCGATCTCTCGCTCGCCGACTTCGGCCGCAAGGAGATCGCCATCGCCGAGACCGAGATGCCCGGTCTCATGGCGATCCGCGAGGAGTTCGCGCCCACGCAAGCGCTGCGCGGCGCGCGCATCTCCGGATCGCTGCACATGACGATCCAGACCGCGGTGCTGATCGAGACGCTGCAGGCGCTCGGCGCGAGCGTGCGCTGGGCCTCATGCAACATCTTCTCCACGCAGGATCACGCAGCGGCCGCGATCGCCGCACGGGGCACGCCGGTGTTCGCCTGGAAGGGCGAGTCGCTGGAAGATTACTGGGATTACACGCACCGCATCTTCGACTGGCCGGATGGCGGCTATACCAACATGGTGCTCGATGACGGCGGCGATGCGACCCTGCTGCTGCATCTGGGCGCGCGCGCCGAGTCCGATGCCTCCCTCATTGCCAAGCCCACGAGCGATGAGGAGCGCGCCCTCTACGCGGCGATCCGCGCACGGCTGAAGGTGGACCCGCGCTGGTACTCGACGCGCATCCGTCAGGTCCGCGGGGTCACCGAGGAGACCACCACCGGGGTGAAGCGTCTCTACCAGATGGCGAAGGAAGGCCGGCTCGCCTTCCCCGCCATCAACGTCAACGACTCGGTCACCAAGAGCAAGTTCGACAATCTGTACGGCTGCCGCGAGTCGCTGGTGGATGCCATCAAGCGCGCCACCGACGTCATGATCGCGGGCAAGATCGCGGTGGTGTGCGGCTACGGCGATGTCGGCAAGGGCTGCTGTCAGGCGCTGCGGGCATTATCCGCGCAGGTGTGGGTCACGGAGATCGATCCCATCTGCGCGCTGCAGGCCGCGATGGAAGGCTATCGGGTCGTCACCATGGATGAGGTCGCAGACAAGGCCGACATCTTCGTGACGGCGACCGGCAATTTCCACGTCATCACCCATGAGCACCTGGTGCGCATGAAGCACAACGCCATCGTGTGCAACATCGGTCACTTCGACAACGAGATCGATGTCGCGAGCCTCAAGCAGTATG
>JAFAVO010000110.1 GCA_019242385.1 Gammaproteobacteria bacterium
GGTTGCTGCTGACATGATAGATGTTGCCACCACTTACATATTGCAAGTTGATCGCCCTGGCGTTGGGCGTGTTGGTCATCAGCATGGTGTTACCGAGCGACCAGTTGTCGTTCATGCTGTACTTGGCGAAGTAGACACCGCCGGTGAGCGTGTTGCCCTCGAACAGCGTCCAGTTGAGCCGCAGCTCATCGGCGAAGTTCGACAGTGACTTCTGGATGTACCACCACCCCTGTTGGATCACGTCCTGGCTCAAGGGCACCGGCACGCCGCTGCCGGAGTAGGTGGCCTGGACGTTGTAGCCGACCGGCAGACCCGTGCCGGGGCCGCCGGCATTCGGGTAGGTGATCAGTCCGGTCTTGGGATCGATGCCGTAGTTGTTGAGATCGACCGGGGTACCGCCGACGCCACCGGTGCAGAACTGACCGGGTTGCGTATAACCCGGTACCGCCTGACAGCCGTACAGCATGACACCGAGCGGCCGCGGATTCGGTCCCGAGAACAGCGCGTTGGTGTCGAGGCCGCCGCCGTTGAGGATCAGGTTGTTGAGCACCTCCAGGTTGCCGAAGTGCTGGTTGTATTTGACGCCGAAGTAATAGAGGTTGCCGCCGCGTCCGTTGGCGAGATTGGCATCCTCGAAGCCGCCGGCCGGATTCGGCAGCGTCACATTCTGAATGTTCCAGCTGCCGAAGGAGCACTTGAGCGGACAGAAGCCCGGATATCCGGAGAAGCTCGTGCCGCTCGGGCTCTGGATCACCGGAACGGGCACGATGAACTGGTTCTTGTCATCGAGCACCCGACCCCAGACGAACAGCGACCCGCCCTCGAGATCGTGATTGAGGCTGGCGGTGAACTGGCCGCCCTTGTCGGCGGGGAACTGCGGCGAGCGGACGCCGTTGGATTCGCGGTAGAAGCCGCCGAGCGCTCCGTACCATCCATCGGCGATCTTGAAGCCGACGTTGGAGTCGAGCCGCCACAGCCCCTCGTTGCCGTAAGTCATGCCGACCGAGCCGGTGGTCTGGTCGGTGCCGCGCTTGAGGATGAAGTTGGCGGTGGCACCCATCTGCCCCGGTCCATACAGCGCGCCGGGGCCACCCTGCACGACCTCGACACGGTCGACGGTGTCATCGAGGCGGAAGAGCGAGCTCGAGTCCATGAACGAGAGCGAGGGCATGCCGTACAGCGGCATGCCTTCGATCATGTTGGTGAAGAATGGCGCATCGCCGCCGCTCGGGAAGCCGGCGACCTCGATGTTGGCGCCGGTCTGACCTCCGGAGGACTCCGGCCAGATGCCGGGGGAGACCTTGAGCAGATCGGCCGTGCTCTTCGGGTTGGCCTCCTTGATGAGGTTCTGGTCGACGCTGACGATGCTGTAGCTGGCGTCCAGTTTCTTGACGCCGGTGGCGGTTGCGGTCACCACCACCTCTTGCAGGGAGTCCGGAGCGGTGGCGCTGGTCGCAGCCGGTGCGACTTCCTGCGCATAGGCGTTACCGCTCACCCCGTAAAGAATCGCGGCCACCGCGGCGGCGACTGTGGTCGTGGCGCCGGTCCTGGGCCCCATCCAGGTCCAGGGCGGGGCGCCGACCGGCACCGCCAGCACTGGCGAAGCGGACGCCAGGTGGGCCGTCGTGCGCAGTGCTTTGTTGCTTTTCACTCTCATGGCGATTCCCTCCCCGATAAGACGTGTAAGGCTGAGACCTGAGAACCTCGAGCCAAGCCCGCGGCACCATGTCCTCCGGTGCGGTTTACGCGGCGCAACGCCGCGTCGGGCTTGCTGCTCGATATGTCTTAATGGGAATGTAATGCGAATGATTAGTCATAACAAGCGCTGTTGTGTCTCAGCAACAACTTGGGCGTTGCTGCTCGCCGCGGTAGCGTGCCCGACCTGGGCGGCCGGCGCGCCGGAGACCACGACCGTCGTGTCCGGAAAGGCACGGTTCGAGTTCCTGACTCCGGCGCTGGTGCGCATGGAGTACTCGCCGGCGGGCCGCTTCACCGATGCGCCGACCGCGGTGATACAGAAGCGCGACTGGCATGCCGTGAAGATCGCTCATCGCGAGGACGCGGGCTGGCTGACCCTCGCTAGCGACAGTGTGACGCTGCGTTATCGCACGGGCTCGGGTGCCTTCACGGCAGAGAATCTCTCGGTCAGATGGAAGGATCGCTCCGGCGCGGCTCACCAGTGGCACCCCGGAGATGCCGATCTGCTCAACCTCGGGGGACTCACCTACTCGCTCGATAACGTGAGCCAGGCCAACCTCGTCTCGGACGAGACGGCACTGGCGAGTCCGGTCAATGACGAGATTCCCGGCATCGACCTGGTGCTGCCCCGGGCGACGCCCGGGTTGTTGAGCCGCAGCGGCTTCGCCTTCATCGATGACAGCCCGACTCCCATTCTCAATGCGCAGCGCACCTGGATCGAGCCGCGCCCGCAGCCGGGCGGGCAGGACTGGTACCTGTTCGTCTACGGACACGACTACCGGCGCGTGCTGGCGCAATACGCCGAGCTCTCCGGCCCCATTCCCATGATCCCGCGCTTCGTGCTCGGCGCGTGGATCACCGATCTCAACTTCGAGTACTTTCCCGATACAGCGCAAGCGCAGCGACCGGAATTCCAACACTACAACCAAGGCCATCTGCTGGAGGAAGTCGCGCGGCTGCGGCGCGAGCGCATTCCCTTCGACACACTGGTCCTGGACTTCGCCTGGCACAACTACGGCTGGCAGGGCGGCTACGACTGGAGCCCGCTGATACCGCAGCCACAGCAGATGATCCGCACCCTGCAGGGGCAGGGCGTCAAGTTGAGCCTCAACGACCACCCCGGCTACATCCACACCGACGAGAGCATCCTTTCTTTCAATGACAGTCACGCGCCGGCGGTGCTGCAGGCACTCGGCCGGTCGCCGCCGGGGAAGCCGGCATTCGATGTGGACCTCGCGCACCGCTGGAGCTTCGCCTCAGATCCGGGCGATGTGGGCCTCGACCAGCGTTGGTATGCGGACGGTGCGGGGCGGGCGAGCTGGCGACCCATCCGCACGGGAGTCGCGTGGGAGCAGCAGGGCTACGCCCAATACCACGGTATCGGCTGGTACCGCGCCTCGGTACAGCTCCCCGCGAAAGTGCCGTCGCCGCTGTACCTCGACCTCGGCGAAGTCAGCAGCCGTTATCGGCTGTTCGTGAACGGCCAGGAGGTGATGCACAGCTCCGATCACTGGCCGCGCCGCCTCACCTACGCCGACATCGCTGCGCACGTTTCCGCGGGACGGGTCAGCGAGATCGTGCTGCGCGTTGAGGGCGAGCCGCACGGCAGCGGCATTCTGCGTGGTCCGGTGGCGCTGCGTGACATGCGCCCGCCCGAGCGTATCGCCTTCGATCTCTCGGATGAGAAGCAGGCCGACATCTTCATGCGCTACCTGCATGCTCCGCTCATGGACCAGGGAGTCGATGTCTGGTGGGTCGATGGCGGAAGCGGCGCCGCGAGTATGGCCGGCCTCAACCAGCAGCTCTGGACCAACAAGGTCTTCTACGACTTCAGCCAGCAGCACAGCGGCAAGCGCGCCTTCATACTCGGCCGTTATGGGGAGTGGGGCAGCCAGCGCTATCCGGGATTCTTCACCGGCGATGCCTACTCGGACTGGCCGGTGCTGGCGTACGAGGTGGCCTTCTCCGCGCGCGGTGGCAACGTGCTGGTGCCCTACATCAGCCACGACATCGGCGGGTTTCATGGCGGCAGGATCGACTTCGAGCTCTACGCGCGCTGGATCGAGTTCGGGACCTTCAGCGCCATCCTGCGCATGCACAGTGCGCACGAGAATCCTCGCGAAGGCAACCTGCGCATGCCCTGGGTGTACGGGGAGCGGGGCGTCGCGCTCATGAGGAAATACTTCACACTGCGCACGCAACTCATTCCCTATCTCTACACCTGCAGCTGGCTCGCGCACCGTGACGCAACACCGCTCCTGCGGCCGCTGTATCTCGAGTATCCGGAGCTCGAGGAGGCATACCACCATCCCTACCAGTACTTCCTCGGAGCGCAGTTGCTCGTGGCGCCGGTGGTGCGCCCTGGTAGCGAGCAGCAGATCTATCTGCCGCCGGGCGACTGGCGCGACTTCTTCACCGGCAGGCGCTACCGCGGCGGGACCAGCTTCACGGGGCACTATCCCATCGATACCACGCCGGTTTTCGTACGTGAGGGAGCGATCGTCCCGGAACAGGCGGCGAGCGAGTACTCCAATGCCAGGCCGCTGGACCATCTCCTTCTGAGGGTCTACGGGTCCGGCCCGGGCAGCCTCGAGCTCTATGAGGACGATGGCAGCTCGCTCGACTATGCCGCGCAGCACGCGCACACGGCGATCACGCACACAGTCGCCAGCGATGGGGCCAACGTGCTGGTCATCGAGCCCTCGCAGGGCGCCTATCCCGGTCAGCCGGCCCGCCGCTCGTATGAGCTATGGCTGCACTCCGATACGAAGCCTGCGGCGGTTGCTGTCGACGGCAGGGCGGTGGGCGTCTGGAGGTGGGATGAGGCGCAATCGGCAGCGGTGGTGATGGTGCCGGATCGTTCCATCCGTGAGCGCGTGCGGGTGGAGTGGCATCCCGTCCCGGCGGGGTTGGCGGCCGCCGGCGGGGTGCCGTAGCCTCCAGCGCAACGAGCCCAACGATGAGAATCTCCGGCACGCACTACCGCACCATCTGGAGCACGGACTCCGGAGCCGTGCGGGTAATCGACCAGTCGCGCCTGCCGTTCGAGCTCGTCACCCTCGACCTCGAGACGGTCGCGGACGCTGCCCATGCGATCCGCACGATGGTCGTGCGCGGGGCGCCGCTCATCGGCGCCACTGCGGCATACGGCATCGCACTCGCAGCGCGCGCCGATCCCTGCGACTCACACCTGGCCGAGGCCGCGCGAACCCTGCAGGCAACGCGCCCGACCGCGGTCAATCTGGCCTGGGCCTTGCGGAGAATGCACAACGTGCTCGCCGAGCTCGAGCCGCACAGGCGGGCCGATGCGGCCTGGCACGAAGCCGCAGCGATTTGTGACGCGGACGTCGAGCAATGCCGCTCGATCGGCCGCCATGGCCTGGATGTCATGCGTGCGCTCGCCGCCAAGGCCGGCGCAAGGCTCAACATCCTCACGCACTGCAATGCCGGCTGGCTGGCGTGCGTCGATTGGGGCACGGCGCTCGCGCCCGTCTACATGGCGCACGATGCGGGCATACCGGTCCACGTGTGGGTCGATGAGACGCGTCCGCGCAACCAGGGTGCGGCCCTCACCGCTTTCGAGCTCGGAGCGCACGGAGTGCCGCATACGGTCGTTGCCGATAACCTGGGCGGGCATTTGATGCAACGGGGCCAGGTCGATATGGTGATCGTCGGCAGCGATCGCACCACGGCGGCAGGAGAGGTGTGCAACAAGGTGGGAACGTACCTCAAGGCGCTCGCCGCTCACGATAACGGCGTGCCGTTCTACGCGGCGTTACCGCTCAGCACCATCGACTGGTCGCTCGAGGCGGGCGAGGCCATTCCGATCGAGGAGCGATCGCCGCAGGAGGTCACTCACATCACCGGCCGCAGCGCCGCGGGGCGTATCGAGACGGTGCGGCTCGTGCCCGAGAGCAGCCCCGCACTCAATCTCGCTTTCGATGTGACGCCCGCACGGCTGGTGACCGGACTGATCACCGAGCGTGGTGTCTGCGCGGCGAGTCGAGCCGGGCTGCAGCGGCTCTATCCGGACCAGCCGGCCGCAGTCGAATGAGGGACGGCGAGAGGCCCGCGAGCGGCGCAGCCCTGCGTACGCAGCTGATCGCTGCGTGCCGCGAGCTCACGCGCCGCGGTCTGACGCATGGAACATCCGGCAATGTCAGCGCGCGTTGCGACGCGCGCCGGTTTCTCATCAGCCCGAGCGGCATGGATTACGAGACGCTCCAGGCGGATGATGTGCCGCTCATGGACCTCGAGGGACGCTGGTTCGGCGCCCGGCGCCCCTCGAGCGAATGGCGTTTCCACCGCGACATTTTCCGGTCCCGGCCGGAGGTCGACGCGATCGTCCATACCCATTCTCCACACGCCACCGCGCTCGCCTGTACGGGCAGAGGCATTCCCGCCTTCCACTACATGGTGGCGATTGCCGGTGGGGTCGACGTCCGCTGCGCCGCGTATCACACCTTCGGCACGCAGGAGCTCTCGCAGGCTGCGCTGGCCGCGCTGCAGGGCCGTAAGGCGTGTCTCCTCGCGAATCACGGCGTCATTGCTACAGGCCGCGACCTGCAGAGCGCGCTGGCGCTCGCCGGCGAAGTCGAAAACCTCGCCCGCCAGTACTCGGTGGCGCTGTCGCTCGGAGGTGTGACCCTACTCGATGAGGCCGAGATGGCGCGCGTGCTCGAGAAATTCCGCAATTACGGCCAACAGGATGCGGTGGACCCCGATCTGCTCTTCGGTGGTGCGGAGCCGGATGCGGCGCGGGGAAGCTGAGCATGCCGGAGGCCGGGACACCATCCAGCTACCGTATCCTCGACACCGCGAGCGTTCCGGCCTTCATCGCCTCATTGCCGGAGGTTCACGCCCGGCTCGGCGGTCAGGCACGCGGCTGGCAGGTGCGGGAAGTGGGGGATGGTAACCTCAATCTCGTCTTCATCGTGGAGGGGCCGAGCGGATCGGTATGCGTGAAACAGGCGCTGCCCTACGTGCGCGTCGCGGGAAGCTCCTGGCCGATGACCCTCGAGCGGGCCTGCTTCGAAGTCTCCTACTATAGGGCGGTAGCTTCCGCAGTCGGGCGACTGATCCCGAAGGTGTACCACTACGATCCTGAGCTCTATTGCATCGTCATGGAGTGCCTGGCGCCGCACGTCATCCTGCGGCGGGGTCTCATCCTGGGTCAGCGTTACCGCAACGTCGGTCGTGACATCGGCGAGTACATCGCACGTGCGAGCTTTTTCACCTCGGACTTCGCGCGGCCCTGCGAGCAGAAGCTGGAGGGGATCGCGCTGTTCGCTCGCAACAAGGAGCTGATTCGCATCACGGTTGACCTGGTGTTCTGTGATCCGTACCGCGCGAGCGCGCGCAACCGCCACACCGCGCCCCAGCTCGACGAGATCGTTGCGGACCTGCGCGGCGATGGCGCGCTCAAAGTTGCCGCCGCGCGCTTCGGTGAGAAATTTCTCAACGAAGCCCAGGCGCTGGTCCACGGCGATCTGCACTCCGGCTCGGTGATGGTGACCGAAGAGGACACACGGGTCATCGATCCCGAATTTGCCTTCTATGGACCCGTCGGCTTCGATCTCGGCGCCTTCCTCGGCAACCTGCTGCTGAGCTGGTACTCGCAGCCGGGGCATGCGACGCGCGCGGACGACCGCGTCGGCTATCAACGCTGGATACTCGAGCAGGTGGAGCTGTTCTGGCAGTCATTTCGCAGCTGCTTTCTCGCGCTGTGGGCCGATAACGCTCAGGGTGATGTGCTGCCGGCGTCCATGTTCACCCGACCCGAGGATGCCGGCGCGCTGGAATCCGCGCGCGGCGCAGTCCTCGACCGGCTGTTCACGGACATGCTCGGCTTCGCTGCCTGCAAGATGATCCGCCGCATCGTCGGCTTCGCGCACGTGATCGACTTCGACTGGATCCAGGACAGCGACCTGCGAGCCCGGTGCGAGGGCAGCGCGCTCGCGATGGCCCGCACCCTGTTGACACACCCCGCGCAGTTCCACTCGATTCAGGACGTCGCCGATGCACTGCCCCGCATGCTCCGGCAGTAAGTCCGGCGCATTCCTCCTCAGCATCGGGCTGCTCGCGGCCGTGCGCGTCGCGGCGCTCGAGCCTGGCCCCACACATCTCGACTACCAGGTCGACGAAGGGTTGAATATCAACCGCCTCGTGCGCGCAGATGATGTCGCGGCGCATCTCGTGCTGCGCTCGGGAAACGATGCGCGCATCCTCATGGCCTTTCCGGCCGGCAACAGCGGCGTCGGCGTGTGGTTCGTGCACAGCCCGGAGAAGCTGCACTGGAAGCTCGAGGGCGCGCCCCGAGCCGTGCACCGCACCGACAGGCGCGGCCGCCCGCTGCGCGGCCTGGTCGCAGAGGCGAGCGTGGACGCAGGCGAGCTGCAAATCCGCAAGGCACTGCTCTCGAGTGTGCGGGTGTTGCGCGATTACCAGTCACTGGGTGCGGCCCCGCCGGCAGTGAGCGCAGCCCCGCACGTGCAGGGGCACACGATCAGCTGGAGCCGCGACCGCCTCGATGGCGCGGCCGGCTATCGGCTCGTGCTCGAGGTTACCCACGGTGAGCTGCACGGAGACCGCCTCGCTGCCGGATCCGATGGCCGCATCGGGCTGCGCATTACCGGCCTCACGGGCGAGGAGCCGCTCAGGCCCCTTGCCGGACCCGAGCTCCTCAATGAGCTGGCGAGCACCGACGCCGGGGCGCGCGACACGCTCGCATTCCTTGCCTATCGTGAGAAGCTCCTCGCCGGCTCGTGGCGCTTCCAGACCTATTTCGGCCGCGACACGCTGATATCGACACGCCTTCTGCTGCCGGTACTGAGCGAGACGGCGACAGAGGCGGCGCTCGCCTCGGTACTCGAGCGGGTCTCGCCGCAGGGCGAGGTGGCTCACGAGGAGGACATCGGTGAGCGCGCCGTGCTCGATCACATGGAGCGCGACGGGTCGCGCTCGGCGGTGCCGATACTCGACTACAAGATGATCGACGGCAGTTACCTGCTCGCACCGATAGCGAGCGCGTGGCTGCTCCACGATGCGCGCGGACGTCGACGCGCCGCCGGGTTTCTCGCTGCGGCGGCCGATGGCTCAGTGCAGCGTGCGCGCGGCGCTGCGCTGATGGCGAATCTGCGTCTCGTGGTGCAGAGCGCGCAGGGCTTCGCCGCGCAGCCGGATGCGGCGCACCTGGTGGGCCTGAAGCCCGGTTTTGCGGTCGGCAACTGGCGCGACAGCGAGAGCGGCCTCGGCGGCGGCCGCTACCCGTACGACGTCAACGCGGTGCTGGTACCCGCAGCACTGGCAGCGATCGAAGAACTGCACGCGAGCGGTCTGCTGTCCCCTTATGCGAGCGCGCAGGATGAAGCGCTGCTCGCGGACGCGGCCGCGCTGGCGCGGGTGTGGCGCGAGCGAGCGCCACGGCTCTTCGTGGTGGAGCTGCCGGCCGCGGCGGCCCGGGAAGCCGTGCGCAGCTACGCCGCGTCCCAAGGCATCGATGCAGAGCCCGCTCTGCAGGCCCTCGGCGATACACCACTGCGTTTCACGGCCCTGGCACTCGATGCCGAGGGCAGGGCGATACCGGTGATGCACTCGGATGAAGGCTTCGCGCTGCTGTTCGGTGAGCTCGACGCGGCGCGCCTCGATGAGGTGGTCAACGTGCTGCTGAGGCCCTTTCCGGCAGGGCTCATGACCGAGGTCGGCATGCTGGTGGCGAACCCGGCCTTCTGCCCTCCGCAGCTCCAGGCGAGCTTCACGCGCAACGCGTACCACGGGACCGTGGTGTGGTCGTGGCAGCAGGCGCTGTTTGCCGCGGGGCTCGCACGACAGCTCGAGCGCAGCGACCTGCCGGCGGGGGTGCGTGCACACCTCGCCGGCGCGCAACGGAGGCTTTGGTCGGCGATCGAGGCGACCCGATCGCTGAAGAACTCCGAGCTCTGGTCCTGGTCGTATGTGGCCGGCCGGTACCAGGTTGCACCGTTTGGCTCGGCCGCCGCCGACGTGGATGAATCAGACGCGGCGCAGCTCTGGAGTACCGCTTACCTCGCCGTCAGGCCCGCAGTCATCGCCGTCGGCGCAGCGGCCGGTACGCGGCTCGCGCAGCGAAGGGGTAGCCAATCTCCGATCGTTGTCGGGGAGGGAGTACTGCAATGAGTCGCCGCCCGGCTGCCCTGGTGGCAGCGCTTGCAGGCCTCCTCCTGCTGACAAGTGTTGCAGCGCGGGCCGGCAGCGATCCGAGCTTCCAGCTGAGCGCTGGGCCCGAGAACCTGCCGAATTACTTCCCCGGTTATCTGGCGAATGGCTACCTCTCTACACTCAGCGCGCCGCGCGGTACCGAGGCGACGCGCGCCTACCTGGTTGGTTTCATGGACTACGCGCCGGGCGACATGTCCCGTCCTGCCGCCATTCCCGCCTGGACCGAGATCGATTTCAATCCGGGCGCGGCACAGGAACGACTTGGCTGGCTCAATCGCGCACCGCTCGATGAGCAACACTTCAAGGAGTACCGGCAGACGCTGGATTTGCGCTCGGCGACCCTGACGACCCGCTATCGTTATGTCGATCGCGGACGGTCGACCCTGATCGAGGTGGAGACGCTGGTGAGCGAAGCGTCTCCGCATGTTGCCGCGACCACTTTCCGGCTCACCCCGGACTACGATGGCACGGTGCAGTTGTCGTTCGCGCTGCTGCTGTGGGCCGAGTACGCCCCGCGATTTCCACTGGCGCAGCTCAGCGGGCCGGACATGGAGGAGGCCGTCGCTGCCCAGGGCTTGTCGCTCGAGCCGCAGCCGCCGGCGATGCCCGACCGTGCCGCGGTCTGGTATCCCGGCTACACCGAGGTGCGCTCTGCCGATGGCGATGCAGCGTCGAGGTCGCTGTGGCTCGAAGGCGCGGCGAAGCAGGGACCGGCCATGGCGATGGCCGCAGCGCTGGACGTGCCACGGGAGTTCCACCGAGGGGAGGTCAGGGTACGTAAGGATCGCTACCGGCTCGCTCTCGATGTCGACCTGAAGGTCGAGCGCGCTCACACCTATGTCTTCACCAAGTACGTGGCCGTATCGCGCAGCGGCTGGGGCGGCAATGCGGTCGAGGACCTGAGCCTCGCGCGCCAAGCGCGCGCGGGCGGCCTGGAGCGGCTGCTGCAGGAACACCGCGCGGCCTGGGATGCGCTGTGGCAGTCGGACGTGCTCATCGATGGCGACAGCCAGGCACAGCAGGTCGTGCACTCGGAGCTTTATTACCTCCTGGCGAGCTCCACCGAGGGCACCGCCTGGCCGGCCGGTGCATGCGCGCTCACCCCCGGCTACGCCAATCACGTCTTCTGGGACAGTGACACCTGGATCATGCCGGCCCTGCTGCTGCTGCACCCCGAGCGGGCGCGCTCGCTGCTCGCTTTCCGTACGCGCACGCTGGAGGCGGCGCGCGAGCGCGCGCAGCGCCACGGGTTCGCCGGTGCCATGTTCCCGTGGGAGTCCGATCCGGACAACGGCAGCGACCAGACCCCACACTCCGCGGTGGTGCTCGCGGATACGGAGATTCACGTCAACGCCGATGTCGCCATCGCACAGTGGCAGTACTACCTCGCCACCGAGGATCGCGCCTGGCTGCGGGAGCAGGGCTGGCCGGTGATCCGCGACGTTGCGCGCTTCTGGGCGAGCCGTGCCACCTGGAACGAGCGCGCGCACCGCTATGAGATCCTGCACGTCACCTCGGTCGCGGAGTCGCACAATGACATTCCGAACGACACCTTCACCAATGTCTCCGCGGCGCGCGCCCTGCGCATCGCGAGTGACGCCGCGCGGTTAGCCGGTGAGCAGCCCGACCCGCTCTGGGACCGGATCGCACGCTCGCTCTACATTCCCCTTGCGGCCAATGGGCGCCACCACTTGCCCTTCGATCCGGCAGTGGCAGGAGCCAGCGAGGACTTCGGCGGTGGTCCGCTCGCACTGCTGTTTCTGCCGGCGCTCGATCTGCCGATGAGCGAGCAGCTGAGGCACGGTGACTACGAGTACGGGATTCGTGCC
>JAFAVO010000194.1 GCA_019242385.1 Gammaproteobacteria bacterium
TATTGCCGCGACGGTGTATGCGGACATCGAGCCGTGTCTCGAGCAGCCGCAGATTCTCATCGAGCGGCCCGCACAGATTGGCGAGGCGCGCGTTATCGGAAGGACCGAGGTCGAACTCGCGGCGCGGCTCGGGTGCAGGAGCAGCCACGGTATCAGCCGCCGGCCACGGCGAGGCGCGGCGCCGGCGTCACCGCGTCCGGCTCCGACAGCCGTCCGCGCAGGCTGTGCGCGAGCGCTGCGGTGATGGTGACATCGACGAAGCGACCGATGAGCCAGGGCGGGCCCGCGAAATTCACCCAGCGGTTGTTGGCGGTGCGGCCGGCCAGCTCGCGCGAGTCTTTGCGCGCGTGCCGCTCGATGAGCACCCGCTGCCGCGAGCCGACCATCGATTCACTGATCGCCCGTCCCTGGAGCTCGAGCTGCGCCTGCAGGCGCGCGAGCCGCTCGTGTTTGACCGCCGGCTCGATCTCATCGGGCAAAGCCGCCGCCGGAGTGCCTGGCCGACGGCTGTAGATGAAGCTGAAGGAGTGATCGAACCCCACCTCGCGCACGAGCTCGAGGGTGGCCGCAAAGTCCCGCTCGCTCTCCCCGGGAAAGCCGACGATGAAGTCCGACGAGAGCGAGATGTCCGGACGCACGGCCCGCAGCCGGCGCACCTTGTCCTTGAACTCGAGCGTCGTGTAGCCGCGCTTCATGAGCGCGAGCACGCGGTCCGAGCCGCTCTGGAGGGGCAGGTGGACATGATTGGCGAGCTTCGGGATGGTGGCGAAGGCCTCGATGAGGCTGGCATCGAACTCGAGCGGGTGCGAGGTGGTGAAGCGGATGCGCTCGATGTCGGGCAGGCGCGCCAGGTGATGCATGAGCGTCGCGAGATCCACCAGCTCGCCATCGGCCATGGGTCCCCGATAGGCATTGACGTTCTGTCCGAGCAGGGTCACCTCCGCCACGCCCTGGGCGGCGAGCTCGCGTACCTCAGAGAGCACCGAGTCGAAGGGGCGGCTGATCTCCTCCCCGCGTGTATAGGGAACGATGCAGAAGCTGCAGTACTTGCTGCAGCCTTCCATCACCGAGACGTAGGCGCGGGCGCCTTCGGCGCGGGGCGCGGGCAGGTGATCGAACTTCTCGATCTCCGGAAAGCTGATATCCACCACGGCATGCCCGGTGCGGCGCAGCTCGCTGATCATCTGCGGCAGTCGATGCAGCGTCTGCGGGCCGAATACCAGGTCGACGAAAGGTGCGCGGGCGGTGATGGCTTCCCCCTCCTGGCTCGCCACGCAGCCCCCCACCCCGATGATCAGCTCCGGCCGCTGCGCTTTCAGCCGGCGCCATTCACCGAGCAGCGAGAACACCTTCTCCTGCGCTTTCTCGCGCACCGAGCAGGTATTCATGAGCAGCACGTCCGCCTCGGCAGGATCCTCCGTCGGGGTGAGGCCGGCGCCGTCACGCAGTACGTCCCCCATGCGGGCCGAGTCGTACTCGTTCATCTGGCAACCGAAGGTTCTGATGAAGTAGTGGCGGGGCATACCGGGAGGAAGACGGATTTTACGGACTCGCGGCGGTGGCCGCACGGGCATGATATGAATATTAAAAAACCTTGCGCCTTCAAGGACCTGCAGGTCCGTCAGTCCCCTGAGATCGCGCCCCTGCGCCCGGCAGCGTCGAAAGCGCCCTGCGCCTTGGGCGCCGGAGCGCGCGGCAAGGGGGCCCGGGCACCTCGAGCGCGTCGGTGGACGCAGACGCAGCGGTCAGTTGGCTGCAGGGTATATCCATGGAATGATGAGTTGGGGGAACGGATGTCCCCATCAAGGCCGCTGCCGGCCAAGGAAGGTTATGAGCAGCCTCATACGCCGCGGGCTTCGACTCGCGCCCCTCGCATTGTTGCCCCTCCTCTGCCCCGCGGCGTTCGCGCAGGAGCTCCATTTCCTCGCCGGCGGTCAGTACACACCGAGTCTCAAGGAGAGCACCTACTCCTACTCCATCGAGTACCTAGAGAACTTCAATGACTACACCTACGGCACCTTCACCTGGCTCAACGAAGGGCACGTGACCGACCATCACCGTGACGGCTATAGCGCCCAGTTCTGGTTGCGCTGGCCGAGCGCCTCGCGGCGCTTCACCTTGTCGGCAGGCGTAGGTCCCTATCGCTTTTACGACACCACCGAGCTCGCGAGCATCGGGGTCACCGATGCGCACGGCTGGGGAGTGCTCGGCAGCGTCGCCGCGCACTGGTACGTGCGCAACCCGTGGGTGGTGGAGCTGCGCTACAACTATGCGCACACCACGAGCAGCATCTCGACGCACACCGCTCTGATCGGCTTCGGCTACCAGTTCGAGCACTCGAGCGCGGCGGGGCCCGTGTGGAACACCGAGCGCTACGACTTCTTTCCGCCGGGACAGCGCCTCGAGCTGACGGTGATGGCCGGCAGCACGGTCGTCAACAACTTCAACTCGCCGCACGGAGTCGCGACCGGCGCGGACGTGCGCTATCGCCTGACGCCTTACGTCGATGCGATCGGAACCTATCTCAACGAAGGCGACGCGCGGGTCGTCAAGCGCAAGGGCGGAGCCGCGCAGCTCGGGCTCAAACGTGAGTTCCTCAACCACCACGCCGATGTCGGCGTCGCCGGTGGTTTCTATTTCGCGCGGGATTCCTACTCTCCCACCCCACAGACCACCGTGCTCGGGATCATCAATACCCGCGATCAGGTGCTCGGGCTTCTCACCATGACGCTCACATACCGCTTCGAGATGGGCCTGCGTCTGCGTGCCTACTGGTATCGGACCCTCACCACCAACGGCCGCGACACGGACGTCGTCATGGGAGGACTCGGCTTCGCATTCTAGAAAGGGATGTCGTCGTCGAATTCCTCGCTGCGCGAGCCGCCGCCACCGCCTGCGGACTCCTCCGCAAACGCGTGCGCACCGGTGCTCGCGGTAGAGGACGCGGTGGAGGCGGTGCCCGCACCCGCGCCGCCGCGGCCGCCGAGCATCTGCAGCTCATTGCCGATGATCTCGGTGGAGTAGCGCTCGTTGCCCTGCTTGTCCTGCCACTTGCGCGTACGCAGGCTGCCCTCGATGTAGACCTGCGAGCCCTTGCGCAGGTACTCAGCGGCAATCTCCGCGAGGCGGCCGAAGAGTGCGACGCGATGCCACTCGGTGCGCTCCTGCTGCTCGCCGGTCTGCTTGTCGCGCCAGCTCTCGCTGGTCGCCACGCGCAGGTTGGCCACCGTGGTGCCCGAGGGCATGGCCCGCGTCTCGGGGTCTGCGCCGAGGTTGCCGATGAGAATGACCTTGTTGATGCCGCGCGCCATGGTGCGAGTCCTCGAAGGTAGGAGTAGCGACAGACGACGGCTGCGCCTGCCGGACAAGCTGCGCATTCTAGAGTAGGCGCGCGCCGCGCGCGAACGCAGTTCCGCGCGCGATGCGCCAGAAAGACAGCGCTCGGGCTACTCTAGCCGGCGGGGCCGAACCCGCCCCGTGGGCCGAGGCGCACATGGTTCGTATGCTGGATGACCCGGAGATCGCCCGGGTCCTCACCTACCAGGAGCTGATTCCCGCGATGGAGCGGGCGCTGCGCGCCTTCTCCGCGGGTGAGGTGATGCAGCCGGTGCGGAGCATGATCACCGTCGAGCCCGGGCAGCGCTACCTGGGGGTGATGCCCGCGGTGACGCCGCAAAGCATGGGTGCGAAGCTCGTGTGCTTCTATCCGAAGAACGCCGCCGCAGCGCAACTGCCGACGCACACGGCCGCCATCGTGCTCTTCGAGAGCGACACGGGCCGGCCGCTCGCCTGTCTCGATGGGCGTCGCATCACCGAAATGCGCACCGCGGCGGTCTCGGCAGCCGTCACGCGCTATCTGGCGCCCCCGCAGGCACGGGTACTGGCCCTGCTCGGCAGCGGTGTGCAGGCGCACGCCCATCTCGAGGCGCTGCGCCAGGTGTGCCGCTTCGAGGAGGTGCGCGTGTGGAGCCGCAATGCGCGCCACGCGCAGCAATTTGCCGAGCGCTACGCAGCACGTGCCGTGGAAGCCGAAGCCGCCGTCAGGGAGGCGGATGTCATCGTCACGGCCACGAGCTCCGAGCGGCCAGTGCTGCAGGGTGCATGGCTCAAGCCGGGCGCACACGTGAATGCGATCGGAGCGTGTCTGCCGAGCTGGCGCGAGCTCGACGATACGGCCATGCGCGGCAGTACCCTGATCGTCGACTCGCGCGAAGCGGCGCTGCGCGAATCGGGCGATGTGATCCTGTCCCAGGCGCCGATTTATGCCGAAGCGGGCGAGGTATTTGCCGGCGTGCGCCAGGTGCCGCGCGAGTCGACCACCGTCTTCAAGTCACTCGGACTGGCGGTCGAGGACATCGCTGCGGCGCGGCTCGTGTACGAAGCGGCCCAAGAGGCGGCTTCGCGCAGCGAGTGAACCGAAGCCCCGCCGATGCTCACACCGCAGCACGGATGCGTGTGGCAGCGTCCCGCAGGATCTCCGCAATCCGGTCCTTCTCGGTGCTCGAGGCGCCGCGCCTCTCGCGCAGCGCTTCGCGCAAATCGCGCCGGGCCGCGCCGAGTGCCTGATCGGCAGGCTCATCCTCCTCTTCCGGCCCGCCGAAGATTTCGCGCACGCGGCCCATCCTGCGGCCGATGTATTCGAGCTGGCGCAGCATGGCGTGCGCGGCGTCCTGGTTTTCCGCGAGGTATGCGCGGCCCGTGTCGGTGATGCTGTAGAGCTTCCTCGCTCCTTCCGCAGCCACGCTCGCATAGCCCATCTCCTCGAGCCAGGTGAGTGCCGGATACACCATGCCCGGGCTCGGGCTGTAGAACCCGCCCGAGCGCTCCTCGAGTGCCTTGATCAGCTCGTACCCATGACGGGCCCGCTCGGAGAGCAGCGCAAGCAGCACCAGCTGCAGCTCCCCCGAGGCGAGCCTTCGCCCGGCCGTCAGGGCCTTGCCGATCATGCCCATGCCTTCCCCGAATCCCGCCGCGGCGAAGCCCCCGAAACGGCGCCACTGGCTGCGGCTGGAAGATTTGTCCATTGCATCGATTCCCGTGTCGACATTATCGATAGATATATCTTAAGATATATTTCCTGATAATCAAGCCAGCGCGACGAGTGTCACCGCGGCAGCGGGCACCCGGCCCACGGCTCTCGGCACCCCCGTTGGGGGTACGAGCCGCTGCTCTCCGCCCAGCCCCTCGAACTGGCACCAGCCGGTACCATGTAAGGTTCGATGCAGTACATACGTGTGCGCGGTGCGCGCACCCACAATCTCAAGAACCTCTCCCTCGACCTGCCGCGCGAGCGGCTCATCGTGGTCACCGGGCTTTCAGGCTCGGGGAAGTCCTCGCTGACCTTCGACACGCTCTACGCCGAGGGTCAGCGCCGGTACGTCGAGTCGCTGTCCGCCTATGCGCGGCAGTTCCTCTCGACCATGGACAAGCCCGACGTCGACAGCATCGAGGGACTCTCTCCGGCGATCGCCATCGAGCAGAAGGCGAGCTCGCACAACCCGCGCTCGACGGTCGGAACCGTCACCGAGATCTACGATTACCTGCGCCTGCTGTATGCCCGTGCCGGAATTCCGCGCTGTCCCGATCACGGGATAGAGCTCGCCGCGCAAACCGTGAGCCAGATGGTGGACCAGGTGCTGGCGCTGCCCGAAGGCATGGCGGTCGCGCTGCTCGCGCCGGTGGTGAGCGACCGCAAGGGCGAGCACCTCGAGCGGCTCGAGGAGCTCACCGCGCAGGGATTCGTGCGCGTGCGCATCGATGGACGCATGTACGAAATGGAGGCCCTGCCCGAGCTCGATGCGAAGAGACGCCACACCATCGAAGCGGTGGTCGATCGTCTGCGTGTGCGTCCCGACAGCGCACAGCGCCTGGCGGAATCGTTCGAGACCGCGCTGCGCCTGTCCTCCGGGCTCGCGCGGCTCGTGTTTCTGGATGATCCGGGCAGGGAGGAGCTGGTCTTCTCGAGCCGTCATGCGTGTCCGGTGTGCGGCTACAGCGTTCCGCCGCTCGAGCCGAAACTGTTCTCCTTCAACAATCCAGCCGGCGCCTGTCCCACCTGCGATGGCCTCGGCGTGCAGGAGTTCTTCGATCCGCAGCGCGTGGTGCTGCACCCGCATCTGTCGCTCGCCGGCGGTGCGGTCCGCGGTTGGGATCGCCGCAACGAGCACTACTTTCAGCTCATTCAATCCCTCGCCCGGCACTACGCGTTCGACATCGAGACGCCCTGGACGGAGCTTCCAGAGCACGTGCGGCACGTGCTGCTCCATGGCAGCGGCGAGGAAGCGATCGAGTTCAGCTATCGCGAGAGCGCCGGCCGTCGCTCGCGCAAACGCCATCCGTTCGAAGGCATCCTGCCGAATCTCACGCGCCGCTACCGTGAGACCGAATCGGCCATGGTGCGCGAGGAGCTCGCGCGTTATCTCGGCGTGCGCCCCTGTCCCGAGTGTCAGGGCGCACGCCTCAACCGTGCGGCGCGCTCCGTGTACGTCGGCGAGCGCACGCTGCCGGAGGCGACGCACCTCACCGTCGCGCGCGCGCTCGCCTTCTTCAGCGAGCTCACCCTCAGCGGCTGGCGCGGTGAGGTCGCGGCCAAGATCGTCAAAGGTGTCGCCCAGCGGCTGCGCTTCCTGAGCGACGTCGGGCTCGACTACCTCACCCTCGATCGCAGTGCCGAGACCCTCTCGGGCGGGGAGTCGCAGCGCATTCGACTCGCGAGCCAGGTGGGCTCCGGTCTCACCGGAGTGATGTACATACTGGATGAGCCTTCCATCGGTCTGCACCAGCGCGACAACCGCCGCCTGCTCACGACGCTCAAGCAGCTGCGTGACCTCGGTAACACCGTCATCGTGGTCGAGCACGATGAGGAGGCCATCGAGGCCGCCGACCATGTAGTGGATCTGGGACCGGGCGCCGGGGCCCACGGCGGATACCTGGTGGCACAGGGCACGCCGCGGGAGATCAAGGCGAGCCCTGGCTCGATCACCGGGCAATACCTGTCCGGCCGACGCCGCATCGAGCTGCCGACCCTGCGTCTGCGTCCCGACCCGGCGCGGCAGATCAGCATCATCGGAGCTCGCGGCAACAATCTGCGCGACATCAGCGCGCACATCCCGCTCGGCCTCTTCACCTGTGTCACCGGCGTCTCAGGCTCGGGTAAGTCGACGCTGATCATCGACACCCTCTTCGGGCATGCCGCCGCGCGCTTGAGCGGGGCACGTGTCGAGGCCGCCCCGGTCGAGCGGATCGAGGGGCTCGAGCACATCGATCGGGTGATCGACATCGACCAGAGTCCCATCGGCCGCACGCCGCGCTCCAACCCCGCGACCTACACCGGCCTGTTCGCGCCGCTGCGGGAGCTGTTCGCGGCGGTGCCCGAGGCGCGGGCGCGCGGCTACGATGCCGGTCGCTTCAGCTTCAACGTGAAGGGCGGGCGCTGCGAGGCTTGCCAGGGCGATGGTCTCATCCGGGTGGAAATGCACTTTCTGCCGGATGTGTACGTCCCCTGCGATGTCTGCCAGGGCCGCCGCTACAACCGCGAGACCCTCGAGATCCGCTATCGCGGCAAGAACATCCACGAGGTCCTGGAGATGACGGTCGAGGAAGCCGCCCGCTTCTTCCAGAACGTGCCGGCCGCGAGCGGCAAGCTGCAGACCCTGACGGATGTCGGGCTCTCGTATGTGCGTCTCGGGCAGAACGCGACCACTCTCTCCGGGGGCGAGGCACAGCGGGTCAAGCTCGCGCGCGAGCTCGCCAAGCGCGCGACCGGTCGCACGCTGTACATACTCGACGAGCCGACGACCGGGCTGCACTTTCACGATGTCGAGCAGCTCCTCCGGGTACTGCACCGCCTGCGCGATGAGGGCAACACCATCGTCGTCATCGAACATAATCTGGATGTCATCAAGACGGCCGACTGGGTGATCGATCTGGGCCCCGAGGGCGGTGAGGGAGGCGGGACGGTGATCGCCGCCGGGACGCCCGAGGACATCGCCGCGGCCGCATCGTCCTGGACGGGGCGGTTTCTGAGGCCCCTGCTCGCGGGCAGGCCGGGCCGGAACGCGGTCCCGGCCGCCTGAGCGGGCACCGGTCACAATCCGGACTGTCCCTCATTGCAAATGCGAACCGTTCTCATCCATACTCAGGGATATGGACGCTGTCGTAAGCCCCGAGGGCGTGTCCTGCGCGCCCGGATTCGTGAGCCTTGCGGCCCTTGCGCCGGGCACGAAGGGCTCCGTCGTGAGCGTCGGCTCGAGCGCTGCGCCATTGTCCCCTCTGGAGCGTCGGCTGCTCGAGTTCGGCTTCGTACACGGCGAGCAGATCGAGATCCTCGCGGAGGCCCGTCCCGGGCGTGATCCCTTCGTGGTGCGGGTCGGTCATACGACTCTCGCGTTGCGCCGCCAGGAAGCTCAGAGCGTGTGGGTCGAGGTCGAGCACTCGCGCGCAAGCCCCCACACGCCCCGGCCATGAGCCCGCCCGCGGCCGCGGCGGCGGCCGCGCCGCAGATCAGCCTGTCCCTCATCGGGGTGCCCAACTGCGGGAAGACCGCCCTCTTCAATCGTCTGACCGGCAGTCGCCAGAAGGTTGCCAACTACCCGGGCGTTACGGTCGAGCGTAAGGAGGGCCGCTTCACGGGCCCGCGCAGCGGGCGCACCTTCCGCGTCGTCGACCTGCCCGGTGCCTACAGTCTCGAGCCCACCACCCTCGATGAGGCCATCGCGCGCGATGTCGTACTCGGCCGTCACGCGAGCGAGCCGGCCCCGGATCTGCTCGTCTGCGTGGTCGATGCCACCAATCTGCGGCTGAACCTGCGGCTGGTGCTCGAGCTGAAGGCACTCGGTCGCCCCATGATCGTGGCACTCAACATGAGCGATGTCGCCACGCAGCGCGGCTATCAGCTCGATCGGGCGGCTCTCGAGCGCGCGCTCGGGGTCCCGGTGGTGCCGACCGTGGCGGAGAGCACCGGCGGCGAGCGCGAGCTGGTGGAGGCGATCGACACCTATGGTGTGGCGGAGCGTGCGCTGCGGCAGCAGCACCCGCCTCTGCAGGCGCCCGCAGCGCCGACCGCCGCGCAAATCGAGGCGACGCAGCGCGAGGTGCGCCGGGTGCTCAGCGACAGCGGCTATCGCGTGCCGGCGCGCGTCACGGCGCTCGCACGGCTCGATGCCATCGTGTTGCATCCGGTGGCGGGCCCTCTGCTGCTCGGCACGGTGCTGTTCCTGATGTTCCAGGCAGTGTTCAGCTGGGCGAAGGCACCGCAGAACCTGATCAACATCGGCGTGCAGCAGCTCAACGCCTGGCTCACGAGTGTGCTCCCGGCAGGTCCGCTGCGCGGACTGCTGCTCGATGGTGTGGTCGCGGGGACCGGCAGCGTGCTGGTGTTCCTGCCGCAGATCCTGATCCTGTTCCTGTTCATCCTGGCGCTCGAGGATTCCGGCTATCTGCCGCGTGCAGCGTTCATGCTCGATCGGCTCATGGGCCGGGTCGGGCTGTCGGGGCGCGCGTTCATTCCGCTGCTCTCGAGCTTCGCGTGCGCAATCCCGGGCATCATGGCGACGCGCACCATTCCGTCCGCCCGCGATCGGCTGGCCACCATCATGATCGCCCCGCTCATGACGTGCTCGGCGCGGCTACCGGTTTACGCGCTGCTGATCGGCGCCTTCATCCCGCAGCGCGCCATCGGGATCTTCAATCTGCGCGGATTGGTGCTGTTCGCGCTCTACCTCGCCGGCGTCGCGAGCGCGCTCGCCGTCGCCTTCGTGCTCAAGCGCACGGTGATGCGCGGCGAGTACCGGCCACTGCTGCTCGAGCTGCCGGAGTATCGCCTGCCACACCTGTCGA
>JAFAVO010000224.1 GCA_019242385.1 Gammaproteobacteria bacterium
CGCCGCCAGGTGTTGGCCATGATCGGGCCTTCCGGCTGCGGCAAGTCGACCTTCCTGCGCTGTCTGAACCGCATGAACGACACCATCCCCGGGGCACGCGTCTCCGGCCGCATCCTGCTGGATGGCCGCGATATTCACGATGAGAGCGTCGATGTGGCGCAGCTGCGGGCCCGCATCGGCATGGTGTTCCAGAAGCCCAATCCTTTTCCCAAGTCGATCTACGACAACGTCGCCTACGGGCCGCGCATCCACGGTCTGGCGCGCAGCCGCGCGCATCTCGATGAGATCGTCTGCAGCAGCCTGACACGGGCGGGGCTGTGGGATGAGGTCAAGGACCGCCTGAGCACCCCCGGCACCGGACTCTCGGGCGGCCAGCAGCAGCGGCTGTGCATCGCCCGTACCATCGCGGTGCAGCCCGAGGTGATCCTCATGGACGAGCCCTGTTCGGCGCTCGATCCGATCGCCACGGCCCGCATCGAGGATCTGATCGATGAGCTGCGCGAATCCTACGCCATCGTCATCGTCACCCACTCCATGCAGCAGGCGGCACGCGTCTCGCAGCGCACCGCCTACTTCCATCTCGGCGATCTGATCGAGGTCGGCGAGACGGATCGGGTCTTCACCAACCCGCGTCACCGCCTCACCGAGGACTACATCACCGGCCGTTTCGGCTGAGATCGCTGCGGGTCACGCTCCCGCCCAGGTGCCGGGCGGCTGTAGAGTGTTACCTGTCAGACATTTACGGCCAGGCGAGCGATTCTGAACGTTTTTTAATGGCGGGTTTTCCCCGCATTAATCCCGGTGTGGTTTGCTGAGCGCCCCTGGGGTGCGCATGCGATTACTGCTGATCGAGGATGAGAAGAAGGTATCCGATCTCGTAGCGCGTGCGCTGCGGGCGGAGAGCTACGCGATCGATGTCGCCGAAGATGGCGCGCGCGGCTGGCAGCTCGCGCAGAGCTACGAATACGACCTGATCATCCTCGATCTGATGCTGCCGGAGCTGAGTGGCGCGGAGCTGTTGCGCCGCATCCGCCGCGACAACCAGCAGGTGCCGATCCTGGTGCTGACCGCGCGGGCTGCCACTGCTGACAAGGTGCAGCAGTTCGAGGCGGGGACCGACGACTATCTCACCAAGCCCTTCGCCGTGGCCGAGCTGATCATGCGCGTCAAGGCGCTGCTGCGCCGTGGTCCGATTGCCCGTAGCAGCGTGCTGCGTGTCGGCGATCTCGAGGTCGATCGCCTCAGCAAGCAGGTGCGCCGCGGCGGGCGGCGCATCGAGCTCACCGCCAAGGAATATGCGCTGCTCGAGTACCTCGCCGCCAATCCGGGACGGGTGTTCTCACGCACCATGATCATCGAGCATGTCTGGGATCAGAGCTTCGAGGGGCTCACCAACATCGTGGACGTGTACGTCCGCCACCTGCGCAGCAAGGTGGACGATCCCTTTCCGGTCAAGTTGATCCGTACCGTGCGTGGAGTCGGCTACGGACTGGCGGAGAGTACCGAGGGATGAACACCCGCTCGCTCAGCTTTCGTCTGGTCACCTGGTACGCCGGGGTGCTGACGGTCGTGTTCGTGCTGCTCGGCGCGCTCACCTTCATCTCCCTGCGCCACTATCTCGAGGCGAACGTGCTCGACACCCAGGCGCGCCGCGCGCGGCAGATTGCCGACACCCTCATTGCCCGAGGCAGCCGCGACACCGAGCCGGCGATCGCCGCGGCGGTCGAGAATCTCTACTCCCCTGCGAGCAACGACCGCTTCATCCGCATCAGCCGCGCCGATGGCACGCTGGTGTACTCCTCCGGTTCCCCGCGGGGCGAGGGGTTCGATCCGAGGCAGGTACCAGCGCTTCCGGCCGAAGCGGTGGCGGCGCGGCCCAGCGCGCGCAGGGTCGCAATGGGGCAGGGGGCGCTGCTCATTGCCGCGGTCCGCGCCAGCGCCGCCGATGGCACGCGCTACCGGGTCGAGGTCGGCACCTCCGCGGCACCACTCGAGCAGTTGCTGCGGCGGCTGCTGGTGATGCTGGCGGTCGGCCTGCCACTCACCGTGGCAGTCGCAGTCGCCGGCGGCTTCGTGCTGGTACGGCGCGCGCTCGATCCGGTCGCGGGCATCGCGCGCAAAGCCGAGGAGATCACTCAGCACAACCTCAGCGAGCGGCTGCCGCTGGTGCACAGTGGCGATGAGCTCGAGCGATTGTCGGTGTCGCTCAACCACATGATCAGTCGCCTGCAGGAGGCGATCGATGGGTCCAAGCAGTTCGTGGCCGATGCCAGTCACGAGCTGCGCACCCCGCTCACGGTGATGCGCGGGGAGCTGGAGAATCTGGCGCAGGACCCGCGGCTCGGCCGCGAGACGCGCGAGACCCTCGGCAGCGTGCTCGAGGAGGTCGAGCGGCTGGCGGAGATCGTCGAAAGCCTGTTCGCGCTATCGCGGCTCGATGCCGGCGAGGCCAGCAGCGACTGGCGCCGCTTCGATCTGGCAGAGCTCGCCGCCACCACCGCCGAGCAGATGAGCCTGCTGGCCACCGACAAGAATGTGACCGTGCACTGCGACTCCAGTGCCGGGGTCATGGTGGAGGGGGATCGCGCGCGGCTCAAGCAGGTCATCGTCAACCTGCTCGACAACGCCATCAAATACACCGCCGCAGGCGGACGCGTGCGGCTCGCGGTTCGACGCGAGCAGGGCTTTGCTGTTCTCGAGGTCGCCGACGATGGCATCGGCATCCCGGCCGAAGCCCTGCCGCACGTGTTCAAACGGTTCTTCCGCGTGGACAGCTCGCGCTCGCGCGAGCAGGGTGGCGCCGGTCTCGGCCTCGCCATCGTCAAGTCCATCTGCAGCGCGCACGGGGCCGACATCGAAGTCATCAGCGAGGTCGGCCGCGGCAGTACGTTCCGGCTGCGTCAGCCGCTCGCCGCGGATGCGCCCGCGCACGCCTAGGAGTCGCATGCGCCTGGTCCGTTACGTCCTGCAGCATCCATACACCGTCACGGCCGTGCTGATCCTCGTCGCTCTGCTGGGGATCGGCGCGGCACTGCGCATGCCGGTGGACATCTTCCCGAAGATGGACATTCCGGTGTGCAGCGTGGTGTGGACCTACGCCGGCATGGATGCGCAGGACATCCAGAACCGCATCCTCACGCTGCACCAGCGGCAGATGGCATCACTCGTCGATGACATCGCACGCATCGAGGCCACCAGCTACGAGGGGGTGGGCGTCGAGAAGGTGTATCTGCACGAAGGTGCGGACGTCACGCGCGCGATCTCGCAGCTGGCGAGCAGCGCGCTCGTGGTGCTCAAGTACATGCCGCCGAACATCACCCCGCCACTGGTGATTCGCTACGGCGCCACCGATGTGCCGATCATCCAGCTGGCGCTGGCGAGCAATTCGCTACCGGACACCAAGCTCAACGATCTCGGCCAGAACATCATCCGCCCGGCACTCGCGGTGGTGCACGGCGCGCAGGTGCCGTACCCCTACGGCGGCAAACCGCGCGTCATCATGGCCGACCTCAACAGCGGGGCGCTGCAGGCACGCGGGCTCACCCCGGCGGATGTCAGCAACGCGTTGCAGACCGAGAACGTGATCCTGCCGGCTGGCGATGTGAAGATCGGCAACTTCGACTATCTGGTGGCGATGAACAACAGCCCGAACGTGATCGACGCCATCAATTCCTTCCCCATCAAGTGGGCGGATGGACACGAGGTGTTCATGCGCGATGTCGCGCACGTCCACGATGGCTTTCAGGTGCAGACCAACTCGGTGTCGGTCGATGGGGTACCCGGGGCGCTGATGACCATCCGCAGTACCGGCGGCGTCTCCACCCTGGCGGTGATCAACGGCCTGCGCGCGGTGCTGCCCGAGATCCGCCAGATGCTGCCGCACGACGTGCACGTCAGCCCGATCTTCGATCAGTCGGTGTTCGTCAAGGCCGCGCTCAACAGCGTGCTGATGGGCGGCGCCATGGCCGCCGCGCTCACCGCCCTCATGATCCTGCTGTTCCTCGGCAACTGGCGTCTGACCGTGATGATCCTCGCGGCGATTCCGCTCTCGATCATCGCGGCGGTGCTGGTGATGGCAGGCGCTGGCCAGACCCTCAACACCATGACACTCGGCGGCTTCGCGCTCGCGGTTGGCATCCTGGTCGACAACGGCACCGTGGTGATCGAGAACATCGAGCGCAACATCGCCCTGCGTCCGCACCTCGCAGAGGCGATCGTGCACGGCTGCGGGGAGGTCGGCACACCGACTTTCCTCTCCACGCTCTGCATCTGCATCGTGTTCGTACCGGTGTTCCTGCTCCAGGGCACGGCCAAGTACCTGTTCTCGCCGCTCTCGGTGTCGGTGATCGTCTCGCTGCTCGCGAGCCTGGCGCTGTCCTTCACCATGGTGCCGGTGCTGTTCTTCTACCTGATGCGCGCACACGCGCACCCGGCAGATCCCGTGGCAGCCGGCAGCGGGCCGGGCGCAGCAGCACCGGCGGGCGCCGCCGGCGCCGCTGCGCAGCCAGCTGCGCATCCGTTGCGGCGCATACACCTGGCCTTCGAAAGTGGATTCCGGCGCTTGCGCGAGGGCTACCGCGAGGCGCTGGCGTGGGCGCTGTCGCAACCGAAGCCCATCGTGCTGGCATTTCTCGGCATCATCGTCGTGTCGCTGCCGCTGTTTGCGTTCCTCGGCCGCGACTTCTTCCCCGACGTCGATGCCGGGCAGATGCGGCTGCACGTGCGCGCGCCCGCAGGTACGCGCCTCGAGACCACCCAGCAGTATTTCTCGCGCGTCGAGGCCACCATCCGCCAGCTGATCGGCAACGGGCAGATCAGCGTGATCCTCGACAACATCGGCTTACCCTACAGCGGCATCAACATCGCGCTGTCGGACTCCGCGACGGTCGGTCCGATGGACGGAGAGATTCTGGTCGCGCTGCAGAAGCAGCACGCGCCGACCGCGGAGCTCACCGCCATGCTGCGCCGGGAGTTGCCGGCGAGCTTTCCGGCGCTGCAGTTCTTTTTCCAGCCCGCCGACATCGTCGACCAGGTGCTGAATTTCGGCCAACCGGCGCCGATCGACATCCGCGTCAGCGCCGCCGATACCGACAGCGCTTACCGGCTGGCGGCGCGCCTGTCGCGGCTGATCGCGCCAATACCGGGGGTGGTGGACGCGCACGTGTTCCAGGTCCCCAATGCGCCGGCGCTCTCGGTCGATGTCGACCGGGCGCTCGCCACGCAGGTGGGGCTCACGCAGCGCGAGGCCGCGAGCAACGTGCTGGTGACGACCAACTCGAGCGCGCAGACCGCGCCGAACTTCTGGGTCGATCCGGGCAATGGCGTGAGCTATCCGCTGGTGGTTCAGCAACCGACCTACGACATCGCCAGCTCGCAGGACCTGAAGACCATGCCGGTGAGCAGCGCCGCCGGCGCGAGCCAGTCGCAGCTGTTGATGAACATGTCCTCCATCGGCCGTCTGACCGCGCCGCTCGTCACCTCGCAGCTGAACATCCGTCCGGTGTTCGACGTGCACGCCAACGTGCAGGACCGCGATCTCTACTCCACTGCGGGTGATATCGAGCGCGTGATCCATGCCAACCGCCCACCGCAGGAGAAGGCCATCAGCGTGACCCTGAGCGGGCAGGTGGCCACCATGCGCGAGAGCTACACCGGACTCTTCACCGGCATTGCGCTCGCGGTGGTGCTGGTCTACCTGTTCCTGGTGATCAACTTCCAGAGCTGGATCGATCCGCTCATCGTGCTGATGGCGGTGCCGTTCACCCTCAGCGGCATCATCTGGGTCCTGTACCTGACGCAGACCCACCTCAGTGTCCCCGCGCTCATGGGTACGCTCATGTCGATCGGACTGACGACCGCCAACAGCATCCTGGTGGTGACTTTCGCCAATCAGCGCATGGCGGCCGGCGATGGTCCGCTGGTGGCGGCGCTCACCGCCGGCTACACCCGCCTGCGTCCGGTGCTGATGACGGCAGGGGCAATGGTCCTCGGCATGGTGCCGATGGCCATCGGCATAGGCGAGGGCGGGGAGCAGAACGCCCCGCTGGCGCGCGCGGTCATCGGCGGACTGCTGTTCGCCACCTTTGCGACGCTGGTGTTCGTGCCGACGATGTACCGGCTGTTGCGGCGCGCGCCGACGCGGGTCGCGTTCGAGTCTGCCGGCTGAGGCGCAGCGCATGCAGGAAACTCACGACCAGGGAGCCAGGGGGATAGACGATGAGGTCCGGCATAGCGACTACGGCACCGATACGCAGAACGTCGAGTCCCACGCCGCCTCGGCGCGTTTCGATCCGCACACCGGCGCGCGGCTGAAGCGCGCCGCGAAGATCGTCGCGATCGTCTTCGCCATCGCCTTCGTGCTGGTCAGCGCCGATCGCCTCTTCAAGTCACACCGCATTGCGCGCGCGACGCGGGACGCGAGCAGCGCACCACCGCAGGTCGAGGTGATTGCGGCGCAACCCGTCGGTGCGCAGCAACATCTGCAGCTGCCCGGTTACACCGCCGCCTGGCATGCCAGCACCATCTATGCACGCGTCGACGGTTACGTTGCCAAGTGGTTCGTCGATATCGGCGATCACGTGCACACTGGGCAGGTGCTGGCACTCATCGAGACACCCGATCTCGATGCGGAGCTCGCCGCAGCGCGGGCACAGCTCAGGGCGGATGCGGCCACGGTGCTGGTGCGCAAGGCGGAGACGGAGTTTGCGCGCACCACCTACGTGCGCTGGCGCGACTCGCCGAAGGGCGTGGTATCGGAGCAGGAGCGCGAGGAGAAGAAGGCCGCCTACGACAGCGCGGTGGCGCGGCAACGCTCGGCTGACGCGGATGCCGCGCTGGCTCAGGCCAAGGTCGACAAGTACCAGGCGATGACGCAGTTCAAGAAGGTGACCGCCCCGTACGACGGGGTGATCACCGTCCGCGACATCGATATCGGCAATCTGGTGACCGCGGGCAGCACCTCCTCCACGACTCCGCTCTATGTCATGACGCAGAACGATCCGATCCGCATTTTCGTCGATGCGCCCCAGAGCGCAGCCGATGACCTGATCGCGGGCAATGCTCCGGTGCAGGTGGAGACCAGTGCGGGCGCGGTGCGCGATTACAGCGGCAAGGTGGCCCGCACCGCGCAGGCACTCAATCCCCAGGCGCGAACGCTGCGCGTGGAGGTGGATATTTCCAACCCCAGGGACGAGTTGGTGCCCGGCATGTACGTCAAGGTCGGGTTCGCGCTGCCGCCCCGTGGACTGGTGCAGGTGCCGGCGGCCGCATTACTGTTCCGCGCCAGTGGACCGCAGGTGGCGCGTGTCGATTCCTCCGGCAGGATCAGTTTCCGCAACGTCACGATCGGGCGCGACGACGGCAGCGTCGTCGAGCTGAGCTCGGGCGTCGCGCCCGGCGAGCGCCTGGCGCTGAATGTCAGCAGTCAGGTCATGGACGGTGAGCTCGTGCGGGCGCGCAACCTCGAGCCCGAGAAGGCGCCG
>JAFAVO010000361.1 GCA_019242385.1 Gammaproteobacteria bacterium
TGCTGGTGCCTGCCTCATACGCGGTCCGACCGGCCAGCGCCGCGCGATCGGCGGCGCCGCGCACGGCGGCGGCGCCCATCTCGGCCGACTTGCGAACCATCGCCTTGCCCGCCTTCTTCGCGGCGGTCTTTGCCATCTTCCGCGCCATCCGGTTCGGCGTGGGTAGCTTCGGACCGGAGTTGCCGGTCGCGGACTTGGCAGCGCGCGCAACGCTCTTGGTCGCGCTTTTGGCGCCGCCCTTGCTCGCGCTTTTGGCGACGGGCTTAGTGGCGCGCTTGACGGCGCTCTTGGCGACGTCCTTGGTGCCGTGCCCCGGAGTCGGTGGCTTGGCTCGACGCGCCGGACTACTCCGTTTCGGCGTGGCGGTGCTGGCCATCGGGGACTTAGCCGGTGAAGGCGCGGGCGATCTGCTCGGCCTTCTCGCGCGCGCTGCGCACCTCGGCGGTGCCCTTCCGCACCTCGTCGGCGAGCTTGCCGAACTGCTTGCCCGCGTCGCCGATGTGGTTGGTGACGTTGGTGAGGTCGACCTTCTTGACCCCCACCGGGATACCCAGAACCTTGCGCTGGCGCTGGAGCGCGGTGCGCCCGATCAGGATGCCGCCGGCAATGCCGGCCGCGCCGGTCACCACGGGAACGCCGATTCTCATCACGACGTTGCGGCCGCCATCCTCGGCGCGCCCGTTCCGCGAGGCGGTTGCGTTCTCGGCCTGGCTGCTGGCAGCCTGCGCGCCCTGACGGGCGGTGTCGCGCGCGCCGGTGCTGCGCTTCGCGCCGCTACGGCTACCCGAGCTGCGCTTCGCGGTGCTACGGCTGCCCGAGCTGCGCTTCGCCGTGCTCTGCCGGCTGGATCCACTGCGCGATGCGCTGGATCCACTGCGCGATGCGCTGGATCCACTGCGCGATGAGCCGGATCCACTGCGCGATGAGCCGGACGCGCTGCGCGATGAGCCGGACCCGCTGCGCGATGAGCGGGACCCGCTGCCCGATGAACTCGAGCGATTGCTGGATGCGTTCGTATTCTGGTTTCGTGTCCTGCCGCTGCATGAACGGCTCGAAGAGCCTCGTCCACTGGTTGCAGACATTGTCGGTCCACCTCCTGCTGTTCGACTCCCACCGATCAGGAACTCGCGGGAGCTGGTCTAAGCTTGGCTCTACCCGGGTCCTGTGTCGAATACACCCGGTGCGTGCGCCGAATACTACGCTCGCCGGACAAATGTTCTATCCCCAGCGATACATAACGCTCGACGTATGGACGATGAAAGCGGGTAAACCTACGGGTAGCCAACCGGTAGGCAATTGAAACACCAAGGAGGACTGATGGCCAGCGACAGCGAGACCGAGCGTTACCGCCAGGCGGCGGAGGACGCGCTTCAGCAACTCGACTGGTGCATCGGCTATCTGCACGGGATCCACAAGACGAAGATCTCCGCGCAGTTGGCCAGGAACCGGACTCACATCAAGCGGAATCTGATGCAGCATGAGGCTGCACCGATCCCGTCCGAGGTGACCCAGGAGACCTGAGCGGGAACTGATTCGGATCCGGCGCCCGTCACGCGCCGAGCCGGCGAACTCCGTCGTCCACAGCCGCAACCGCGCCTACGGACGCCGCATGGCTCAGGAGGCAGGTGGCCATGACATCGGGAGGCCACCGCCACGGCGGCGGCGTGCGACCGAGCAACGGGAACAGCGAGAATGTGGCGGTCATCAGCGTGCCGCCGAAGATCGCGCTCGCCCACGGTTCACGGAACCGGCGGCGCAGGATGCCGTGCCACAGACCGAACGCTGAGCCATAGCCCCAGCGCAGTGCGAGTCCGAGGTCCTCGTCCTCGCGGGCGGTCACCTGCCCCAGGTGCAGGATCGAGGCGACGATGCGGCCGGGAACGATGGAGTCGTCGTAATCGACCGGTCCGCGGTGGCGCGGGCGCAGTCGGTGCTCGACGTCGTATGTCAGCGTCAGCGCCGCCGTGCCGGCGGTCCCGGCGACGATGCTCCGAAGCGGCCAGGGCACGGTCTTGCTCAAGTCGTCCTCCTCATATCGTGACGATGTGGTCGACGAGGTCGAGTCCCTCGTCGCGATGCGTGATCAGCAGCGCGGTGCGATCGCGCGTGGCGGCGAACACGTCGTGGATCAGTTCAGTCGCGGTGAGCGGATCGAGGTGCGCGGTCGGCTCGTCGAGCACCAGCACCGGCGCGTCGGCGAGCAGCGCGCGCGCCAGGACGATTCGCTGTCGCTGCCCAC
>JAFAVO010000018.1 GCA_019242385.1 Gammaproteobacteria bacterium
TCGCCGATGACGGTGAGCGCGCTGCGCTGATTCTGGATCGCAGAGACGAACTTGTGGCCCGCGGCCTTCAGTGCCGCCTCCACATCGACCGGCCACCCCGGGAGCACTGATCCATCCTTGAGCGACAGCGCGAAGATCCAGTGCCTGGGCTCGCCGGAAACCTGATCGCGAATCATCGCATCGAGATAAAGCGCCTGAGAGTGCGCGTCGATCACCGGAGTGCCGGTGACGCCCAGCGGATCGATGTTGCCGCACGGAAGCGCGGAGCGCGGCACCGGCGGTCCAAGTGGAGTCCTCCATGCCAGCGCTCCGGTGCGTGAGTCCAGGGCGTACACGAGGTTCTGTTCCGTCGCTACCAGCAGCAGCCCCCGGTCAGCCCCGGGCGCCGCCCAGTACAGCGGCTGGGCATACACGGGCCCGGAGAGGTCGGCGTGGAACTGCGGGTCCGCGTGCAGCTGCGCAGCGGCCTCCAAGGTGAGACCCGGAGCAACGTACAGCCCCGAGCGCGTGGGATTCGCATGATGCTCCAGAACGGATGGCGTACCGGGTGCCTGCGGTACCTCTGCGTGAGCCGCGACGCACAGGACCAGGAACACGCTCGCTACGGCAACGCCCGAGCTACGGCTAGCTCTTTTCATCTGTGAGTTGACGCAAGGAATGCCGGTCGGCAGCGGTGCTAGGGTCACGATGGTTGGCGGGGAATGCTTCGGGGGGTCTCATGCTGATCCAGACAAGGCATCGAAACGGATCCGCACACGGCAGATCGTTGTCGCGCAGAGGCTGCTCCAAAGCGTGCCTACTCCATCGCGATGATCTCGAGTTTTCCCGGTTGTGCGTCAGATCGGCCTCGGCGCGCGGAGCCGGAAAACGCGGCGGCGCTTCGGCGAGTCGTCTCAAGCCTGCAAGATAGCCTCGACCCAACCCACACGGCGAAGCCAGATGGTCCGCCGTGTGGGGTGATCGCGATCGCAATCAGTCCTTCGGGGCGGTCGACTGGGCTTTGCTGATCTCGTTCTCGCAGAACCTCCTGATGTCCTGGTCCGGCACGTTCGGGTTAGCGGCCTTGACCTGACTCAAGCAGTCTTGCATCAGCGCCTGCGAATCTGCGCTGTTGGAACTCGAGCTGGAGTCCGATGGCGGAGTTGCCGGCGTGGTCTGCTGCTGTGGACTCGCGCTGGCTGGCGGTTCAGCGGTGGTCGAAGGGGTCGTTTGCTGCGCTACTGTTGCGGTTGCGGCCATGAGCGCAAGCAGAGCGAAGGTTGGTCCTTTCATGGGAGAGCTCCTGTCGTGATGCACCGGGCAGACTAGGCATCCTCGCAATGGGGAAGCTATCTCCCGGTGGCTGCGGTGCTCCGTCGGAGCCGGCCTACGGCCGGGTGTCTGTTCGCGCCGACAGGCGCGCACGCGTCTCATTCAGCCCATGGCCGGTCATCGAAGCCCGCCACCGCACGACGATACGCCGCAACCGCCGCACGAGGAAGCGCAGCATCTCGCGCGTGTGTTCTCCGACATCGAGTTGCTCGCCGCGGCGGATGTGATCCGCGCCGCGCTCAGTGAGGGCAGAAAACACGTCGATCGCGACTCCCTCAGCAGCGTCCTCACGAAGCTGAACGCGGCGTACGAGCTGCGAAAGCGCAGCGCACGCTAGCTCAGCCTCAGCGCACTTCGCGATAGCGAACCGACAGGGTCACCTTGACGAGCAGCGCGACCGGCACGGCAAGGATCATGCCCACGATACCGAAGAGCGCACCTCCTGCGAGGAAACCGAAGATCACTACGATCGGATGCACTCGCGCTGCGTTCCCGAGGACGATCGGTCCCACCACCTGATCGATCGACAGTCGCAGCGCGCTGGCATAACCGACGTATGCCCAGATGTCCCATGGGCTCGCCGCCTGCTGCACGGCCACCAGGCCCGCCATCACGGCCGCGGCAAGCGGACCGACGAGCGGAACGATCTCGAGCACGCCGGTGAGCAGCGCGAGGATGAGCGCGTGGTGGAGCCCGAGGATGAGGCCCAGTCCAAGGTAGGCGACCGCCGCCGCGTAAGCCACTACCAACACCACACCGATGAAATAACGGCGCAGCAGCGGATCGAGCTCGGCCCAGACTCGCTCGACCTGAGGGCGCGCACCGGGCGGTGCGAGCCAGAGAAGTCCGCGGCCGATGGAGTGTGAGTCGATCAGAAAGTACCCCATGAGCACCCACACGAGCATGAAGCTGAAGGCGGCCGCGGCAGCCCAGCCGACCAGACTCACCAACTGTGTGCCCGTCATGGCGCGCTGCAATTCAGTGACCGCGAGCTCTGCCAGGTGCGGTGCATCGACGCTCGAGCCGAGCATCTGGAGGGAATGTGTGCCGAGCAACGCGCGCAGAAAATCCTCGATTGTGCCGTGCAGGTCGCGCGTCACCGCCTGGATTTGCCGCACGAGCGGAGGCATACCCAGAAAGCCCACCAGAGCGACTGCGGTCATCAACAGCGCGAGGACCGCGAGCGCGGCGAGCCAGCGGGGTGCGCGAGTGCGTGCCTGCAGACGCTCGACGAGCGGTGTGCACACGTAAGCCGTGACGCCGGCGATCACGAAGGGCAGCAGAATGGTGTGCAGCTCGCGCAGCAGCCACACGGCCAGGCCGATGACCAGTACCGGGGCGAGTGGCACCACGGCTCTCCAGCGCTCACGCGCTTCGCTCGGTTCCCGGTCCGCGGCGCGGTGCGGCGCGCTCATGCGTAGGTGCGCCCCTTCCACTCCACCTGGTGGAAGAGCCGCCGGCGAATGCTGTCGAGCGCGATGAGCGCGCCGGCCGTGTAGCCGAGCGGAAAGGTCAGGCCGTACCAGATGGGAATCGCGAAGTGTCGAGTTCCCACCAGGTGCAGGGCGAAGGCCGCGGCGGAGCCGAGCCCAGCGGGCACGAGCGCGAGACAGGCGCGCGCGCCCCCTCCATGGCAGGCAGTTGCATCCATCACCGGCAGCAGCACCGCAGCCCAGGACAACACCACCGCGCTCAGGGCGGTAAGCAACGTGCGCGCGGTACCGCCGAGCATGTCGACCAGATTCTTGGCGAATCCGGGCCAGAGCGTGCCCCAGCCGGTGTACATGCGCGTCACCAGGACGGCGCTGCCATCCTCCAGACGGACCTTGAAACCGTGACGCTTGAGCAACCGGGCGAAATCCAGATCTTCCGCGATCGAGCCACACACCCGCTCGTAACCTCCGACCTGCCGATACGCCTCGCGCCGCATCAGCATGAATTGACCGGTGCAGAGCGCATCACCACTTTCCGGCGCCTGAATGCGTACCCGATCGAGGGAGAAACCGAGCACATAAAGCCCACACGGGATGATCAGCCGCTCGGCGACGCTGCCGAGCTCGTGGCGCGGTGCGAGCGAGAGCAGGTCGAGCGCGCTCGCCTGTGCGAGCTGCATGGCGGTGGCGAGCGCAAGCGGCTGCGCGCGGATGTCGGCATCGATGAAGCATAGCCACTCGGTGTCCGCGGGCAGCACCTGAAGCGCATACCAGCAGGCGTGCACCTTGCCCTTCCAACCCGCGGGAAGCGGTGGTGCCCGAAGCAGTGAGACCCGCGCATCGCTCCGGGCGAGGGAAGCCACGATCGCGGCGGTGTCATCCTGCGAGTCATCATCGATCACAGCAAAGCGCAGACGCTGCGCAGGGTATTCCTGCGCCAGCAGCGAGCGCAGGCACGGGTCGATGTTGGCGCTCTCGTTGCGCGCCGGGACGATCACCGTCAGGGGCGGCAGGAGCGAGCCCGGGGGCGCCGCGCGCGCGTCGATGCGCACGAACACGGCGTTCTGCCGCAGCGCGCGCCCGATCAGCCACACCACGATTGCGAGAAACAGCAGGGAGGCGATCAACAGAGGGTCGGCGCGGTGCATTGTTGGATCGATTATCGCACGCACCCCGGCCCCTTGACCGTAACGGCCGCGACCGTGACTGCGCCGCGGCACGATGCCGCAGCCAATCGCCACAATCTGCCCGAATCCCGTCACGGCCCGCCCGGAAACGGCATCCACACTACCTCCTGTAAACAGAGGAGGTGGTGTCATGTCTGCCGATGATCTGAAGCTCTGGCTCAATCACTTCGAGTATCACGCCGCGCATCCGCGCCCAATCCCCGAGGGGCTCCAAGACAGGCTCACGGATCAGGAGCGGCGGCTCATCGCCCGCTCCATTGCGACGTTTCAGCTCGGTGAGCAGTCGCAGGGCCGGGCGCTCGTGCGCGCGGCGCGGCGCTTTGGCGAGCGGCATCATCTCGCCCACCTCG
>JAFAVO010000098.1 GCA_019242385.1 Gammaproteobacteria bacterium
CGCCGGGCGCGCCGTGACCTGATCGGCGCTATGACGAACAGCAGGGCAAAGGTCATCGAAGGACCCATGAATTACGTTACATTGGCAGTCACCGCCCGCTGCGGGCGGCACGAGGAGAGTCAGATGTGCTCGCCGAGCTGGCGTGAGCTGGAGCGACGGGGCCGGGCCGGCCGGCTGCCGGGGCTGCGGGCGGGCGCGTTCCCCGCGTTGCTGGGGGCGCTGGCAGCCTGCAGTGGCGGCTGGCACGTGGGCAGCAGCAGCACGGCCACCGACCCGGCGACGGTCGACTACCCCGTGTTCTACGTCAAGCGCCAGGTGCCCGTGAACGCCAACGGCGCTCTGCAGCAGGACGACCTGCGGCTGATGCGCCCTTTCACGGTCGCGACCCCGACCATCACCAGCACCACCCCGACGGCAGACCTTTTCATGCGTGCCAGCGCCTCGCCGGCCGCGCCCGAAACCAACATCACGGCACGCCTCACCGCCGGCCAGGTATGGGACGTCAAGGACGTCGATACCTCGGCGGACGGCAGCCGCGTGGTGTTCGCCATGCGCGGCCCGCTCGCCCAGGGGCAGAAGGCCAAGGACCCGCCATCGTGGCGCATCTACGAATATGTGATCGCCTCCGACACGCTGCACGCGGTGATCAATCCGGCCTCGGACCCGGACCCGCCGACCGTCAACGACGTCTCACCGCATTACCTGCCCGATGGCCGCATCGTATTCTCGAGCACACGCCAGACGCAGTCGCAGGGCATCCTGCTCGATGAGGGCAAGCCGCAGTTCCCGGCGCAGAACGAAGCACGCCAGGAGCCGGCGTTCGTGCTCGAGGTGATGAACGCCGACGGCACCGGCGTGCACCAGATCAGCTTCAACCAGAGTCATGATCGCGACGCCACGGTGCTCGCCAACGGCCGGGTGCTGTACACCCGCTGGGATAACGCGCCCGGCAAGGATGCCATGTCGCTGTATTCCGCCAACCCCGATGGCACCGACCTCGAGCTCTATTACGGCGCCAACAGTCACATGACCGGCACCAACAACAGCGTGGTCGAGTTCGTGCACCCGCACCAGATGCTCGATGGCCGCATCATGGCCATCATGCGCCAGTACACCGACGTCGATGACGGCGGCAACCTGGTGATCATCGATGGCGAGCGCTACGTCGAGAACACTCAGCCGCTGCTCGCCAACCCGCAGCTGACGGGTCCGGCGCAGACTCCGGCGACCGCCAATGACGTGGTCACCATTCCCGGACCCTCGCCCGGCGGACGCTTCACCTCCGCCTACCCGCTGCTCGATGGCACCAACCGCATCCTGGTGAGCTGGAGCCAGTGCCGGCTGCTCGATACCACCAAGACCCCTGCCGCGATCGTGCCGTGCACCTCGACGGCGCTCGCCCAGCCGAACGTGCAACTGGCGCTGCCGCTCTACAGCGTCTGGCTGTTCGATCCGACGCAGAACACCATCCAGCCGATCATGCCGCCGACCGAAGGCACCATGGTGAGCGATGTGGCCGTGGCGCAGCCGCGGCCGCTGCCGACTGTGATCAACGACAAGGTGCCCGGGCTCGGGCTCGATGAGAATCTGCTCAACGCCGGCGTCGGCGCCATAGATATAAGGAGTGTCTACGACATCGACGGTGTCGATACCGCGGTGCCGGACATCGCCGCCGTAGCCGACCCCGTGAAGACCCCGCCCGATACGCGGCGGGCCCGCTTCATCCGCCTGGAGAAGGCGGTCTCGATTCCGGACAAGAAAATCGTGAATCTCTCCGCCGCCGCCTTCGGTGCCAGCAACTACATGATCGAGATCCTCGGCTACGCGCCCATCGAGCCCGACGGCTCGGTGCGCATCGAGGTGCCGGGTGATGTGGCCTTCCGCATGAGCGTGCTCGATGCGAACGCGCGCCGCATTACCCCGGTGCAGGGCGTGTGGCTGCAGGTTCTGCCGGGCGAGGTGGTCAACTGCAATGGCTGTCACCTGCCACAGGCCGGCGTCCAGAATCCGCGCTCGCACGGCCGGCAGGGGGTGTTCGCCTCGGCCTGGGCGGGCGCGGCGGTGAGCGGCGCGCCTTTCCCGCACACCATTGCCACGGGTGCGGGTGCCTTCATCCCGCAGGCGGGCGAGACCATGGCCGAAGCGCGCATGCGCGTCAGCTGCCTGATCGACTCACCGCCCTGCAAGCAGATGGTGCCGAGCGTGAATGTGCTCTACACCGATGTCTGGACCGATCCGGCGCAGGCGAAACCGGGTACGCCGATCAACCTGCGCTATGACGATGCCACCGCCTTCTTCACCCCCTTCCCGACCAGTGCGCTGTGCGTCACGCAGTGGGCGGCCAACTGCCGGATCATCATCAATTACCCCGAGCACATCCAGCCGCTGTGGGACCTGCCACGTCCGAATCCACCGGTCGCGGGCGTGAACAACACCTGCACGCAGATGGGTTGCCACAATCCGAAGGACGCCGCCGGCAAGCCGCAGACGCCGGCCGGCAATCTCGATCTCACCAAGACGCCCTCCCAGGTGGAACCGCAGGAGCTCACCTCGTATCAGCAGCTGCTGTTCCCGCGGCCAACCGTTATCATGGGCGCGAATGGACCGATCCCGGGACCTCCAGATCCGCCGGTCATGAATGCCGGCAGCGCGAACGGCGGCGCTTCGGCGCAGTTCTTCGCCTGTCTCACCAGCGGTGCCGGCTGCATGGCTCCTTCGCATGCAGGCTTCATGACGCCCGATGAGCTGCGTCTCGTGTCCGAGTGGCTCGACATCGGCGCGCAGTATTTCAATAACCCCTTCGATCCGGCGGTGCCGGTCAATTGAGCAAAGGACCGAATTGATCAGGCGCGCGCGGCACCTGGCGCTCGCGGGCCTTCTGCTGCTGATCACGCTCGGCGCCCCCGCGCGCAGCAGCGCGCGCGAGCACCTGCAGCTGTTCGTTACCGAGCCGTACCTGGAGCTGCACACCGGTCCCGGGCGCGGTTACCCGGTGTTCCACGTGGTCGCGCGCGATGCGAGCGTCGATGTGCTGTTCCGCCGCACCGACTGGTTCAAGGTGCGCACCGAGCGCGGCGTGGAAGGCTGGGCGAGCCAGAGCGACATGCTGAAGACCGTGCTCGCCGATGGCACGCCCTTCCTCTTCCCGCTCGGCGATCGCGCCGGCTTCAGCTCGCACACCTGGGAAATGGGGATCTTCGCCGGGCAGTACGGCGCCGCCACGCTGATATCCGGGTATGCGGCGCTCTCCTTCAACTCGCAGCTGCAGCTCGAGGCGGCGGTCGGCAACTTCCTCGGCAAGTTCACCAACGGCGTGACCGGGGATATCGGCTTCGCGCACATCATCCTGCCCGAGGCACGCGTGTCGCCATTCCTCACCGTGGGGGTGGGACTGGTGCGCACCGAGCCGAAGGCCACCCTGGTGCAGCCCGCCAACCGCACCGAGCAGTCCGCGTACGTCGGTGGCGGGCTGCGCTACTACCTCACGCGGCGCTTCTTTCTGCGCGCCGAGTACAAGGCGCACTGGATATTCACGAGGCGCAACGTCAACGAGGAAGCAGACGAATGGAAACTGGGCTTCGCGTTCTTCTACTGACAGCGCTCCTCGCGACGCTTCCCGGCTGCGCCACGATGCGCAGCTGGTTCCATCACGGCAGCAAGCCGGCCGCGGCGCCCTCGGCGGCCGCGCAATCTCCGGATGAGGCGCCCCCGCGGGTGGTCGAGCCCGAGGTGGCGCGCCGCGAGATCAAGGTCCCCAAGATCCGCAGCTCCAACATCGAGCTCGGGTTGTTCTACGGTGAGCTGTCGATCGAGGACTTCGGCGCCCACCCCACCTCCGGCTTCAGCCTCGCCTACCACATCACCGAGGATTTCTTCTTCCAGGCCGAGGCCGGCCGCGCCAAGGCCGGACGCACCAGTTTCGAGGTCCTGGGCGGAAACGTGCAGCTGCTTACCGACTCTGAGAGGCAATTCACGTATTACAGCCTGTCACTCGGCTACAACTTCCTGCCAGGCGAGGCCTTTCTCGGTCGCGGCGTCGCCATGACGAGCGCGTTCTATCTCCTCGGCGGGTTCGGCGGCACCGATTTCGCCGGGGACACGAAGTTTACGGTGAACTTTGGTGCGGGTTATCGCGTGGTGCCGGTCGACTGGATGGCCGTGCACGTCACGGTGCAGGACCGCGTCTTCCAGAGCTCCCTGCTCGGCACCACCAAGCTCACCAACAACCTCGAGGCGCGCATTGGAGTGACCGTATTCTTTTAGAAGGACGCAGTCATGAGGAATCCAATCGCAGCCATGGCCGCGGCGCTCACCCTGGCGCTGCCGGCACTCGCCGGCAACCCCACAGGCCCCGCGCCGGCGTTCACGCTCGCTTCGCGCAGCGGACAGGACGTGAGCCTCACGCAGTACAAGGGTCAGGTGGTGATGATCAATTTCTGGGCGAGCTGGTGCGGACCGTGCCGCCAGGAGATGCCGCTGCTCGAGAGCATCTACAAAAAGTACAACAAGATGGGATTCACCATGCTGGGGGTGAACGTCGAGCCGGATTCGAACGCGGCGAACGAGTGGCTCAAGGCCACCCCGGTGAGCTTTCCGATCCTTTACGATCGCGACAGCAAGGTGAGCAAGCTCTACGACGTCGCCGGCATGCCCTCCACGGTGATCATCGACCGCAGCGGCAAGCTGCGCGTGCTGCACCGGGGCTACAAACCCGGTGATGAAAACGAGTATCTTGATAGCATCCGGAGCCTCATCCGCGAGTGAGGAGTGCGAGCGTGGGGCAGCGACCATGAGCAGGACGACGAGTCGGCGCGCACGCGCCGTGGCGGCGCTCGCCCTCGGTGCAGCGCTCGCCGGCTGCACGGCGCCGCAGCCGTGGGTGAAGCCGTACGAGCGCGAGCACTTCGCCGACCCCATCATGTCCTTCAACCGTGACCCGGTCTCGAGCGTGTACCTCGACCACGTGCTCGAGAGCCGCGAAGGCGCGCGCGGCGCGACCGGCGCGGTCGGCGGCGGCTGCGGATGCAACTAGAGCAAGGGACAGGCGCGTCGCGCCCGGCGCGCGCGGTCCCGGACACGGTGCTGACGCCCTTTAACCGGACGCTGCTCGCGCTGTGCGTGATCGTCGCACCGGCGCTCGCCGGGGTGCTGCCGGAGGATCGCGCCGATGTGATGTGGCACAACTACAACGGTGGCGACATCACCGTCCAGGGGCCATCGGTGCTGGTGCAGAAGCGCGTCGGGGAGAGCTTCGCGTTCTCTGCCGGCTACTACGAGGACATGATCTCGAGCGCCTCGATCGATGTGAAGCTCTCCGCGAGCCCTTATCACGAGACCCGCAAGCAGCAGAACGTCGGCGTCGAGTACCTGCACGGCAAGACCACCTACGCCATGGGCTACATCCACAGCAAGGAGCCCGACTACATCGCCAACACGACCTTCTACTCGATCAGCCAGGACATGTTCGGCGACCTCACCACGGTGACCCTCGGCTACCGCCGCGCCTGGGATCAGATCTACCGCGACGTCAAGCAGCCCGACGGCGAGATCATCAACGATCCGACCTTCCACGAGCGCGCCGACCATCGGGGCTACACCCTGTCGGTGAGCCAGATCCTCACGCGCAATCTGATCGCCGACTTCAACTACGAGCTGCTCACCGACCAGGGCTATCTCGCCAATCCGTACCGCAAGATCCGCTACCTGTCCCCCGGGCAGGGCCAGGGCTTCACGCTCGCCGACCAGGTCTACCCGAACACCCGCACGAGCAACGCGGCCTCCATCCAGCTGAAGTACTACCTCTCCTGGCGCGCCGCGCTGAGCGGGCAATACCGCTTCTTCCGTGACACCTGGGGCATCGTGGCCCACACCATCGAGGGCAATTACACCCAGGCATGGAGACACTGGGTGTTCGATGGCACGCTGCGCTGGTATAGGCAGACGAACGCCGACTTCTACAGCGACCTGTTCCCCTACGCCAACTACCAGAACTTCATGGCCCGCGACCGCGAGCTCGCCAGCTTCACCGACTGGACGGTCGGCGTCGGCGCCTCGTATCAGTTCAACGTGCCGGGGGCGCCGTGGATCAGCAAGAGCACGGCCAACGTGCGCTTCGATCACCTGTTCATCGACTACAAGGACTTCCGCAACGCGTTGCTCGCCAATGAATACGGGCCGGGCAATGAGCCGCTCTACAAGCTCAACGCCAACATCTTCCAGATCTTCGTCTCCATCTGGTTTTGAGCGCACGCACGCGGCGCCGATGAACCGGCGCTGAATCCCGCCTCCACGCAAAGGACTCGCTGCGACTGCGCGCGTCATCCGACATGCGCGCGGCGCGTTGCATTGAGCTGCACGCCGCGGCTGAGTCTGAGTTAAGCTTCACTCCCGTCGACATGGCATGCAACGCGCTGTCGGCGAGCGCCGACAGCCAAGGAATGGAGGGGACGTCTCACCATGCACATACGCAGTTCTGTCGTTACCTTGCTGGCTTCTCTCACTCTGACCGTCGCGGCAACCACCGTCCACGCCCAGGCACGCGAGGAAGGCCGGCTGCTCTACGCTGGCCAGGTCCTGACGGACATCCGCACGGCACGCGACCAGGGGATTCCCGATCGCCTCCTCGAGCGCGCTTATGGAATCGCGGTATTTCCCGATATGACCAAGGCAGCCTTCTTCTTCGGCGGCCGCCGCGGACACGGTGTCCTGGTGGTACGCGACAAGCAGGGACGCTTCACCAACCCGACGTTCGTCACCATGACCGGTGGCAGCTTCGGCTGGCAGTGGGGCGTGCAGCTCACCGATGTCGTGCTGGTGTTCACCACGCCCAGAGGGATCGAAGGCATCAACGGCGGTAAGGTCACTCTCGGTGCCGATGCGTCGGTGGCCGCAGGTCCGGTTGGACGGCAGGCCTCGGCTGCCACCGATGCGGGCTTCCGCTCGGAGGTCTACTCGTACTCACGCAGCCACGGTGTGTTCGCGGGACTCGCGCTCGATGGCAGTGTGATGACCATGGACGACCGCGCCAATGCGGCCTTCTACAAGAAGCCCGGCGTCGCGGCAGGTGACATCCTTGCCGGCAACGTCACGACCGACGATGAGGCGGCGCGGCGCTTCCTCGCGGCGGTGGCGAGCAGCACGGGCTCCGGCGCGCCGCAACGCACGGCATCAGCCACCCCGGTTCCGGGCACTCCGGCGCCGGCGGTGAGCCCCGCTGCGGTGACGGGTACGACCAGCGGCCATGCGGCGCCCTCAGGCGCGCAGACTTTCCCGCTCGCCGATCCGCAGCCGGGACAGGAACCGAAGTAGCGCAAGAGCGCCATCCCCGCGAAATCGTGCC
>JAFAVO010000132.1 GCA_019242385.1 Gammaproteobacteria bacterium
AAGGGTACTGGGACTACTTCCAACTGAGCGACGAGCTCACCGTCTCCATCACGGATGCCACGTACCGCCGCGATCACTGGATCTCGGTGGAGGCCGGCCGGTTCTTAAAGGAGCGGGTGCTGCTCTGCGGCAAGCTGTTGCAGAGCGATGGCGAGCTGATGCTGCAGGGACCGCACGCGCAGCTGCACGTCTGTACGGGTGAGCGGGGCGGCGGTTATGCCATTGCCGCAGGGGGTGCAACGAAGCTTGTGGTACTGCACTGCGCACCGGAGCTGCTCACGCGACGGCTCGGGTTTGCGGCAGGCGATGCCCCCTATCCGCTCGCGGCGCTGACGGATCGCAACGCGGCAACCGGCCAGGATGTGAAGCTGCGGCTGACTCCCGAGCTGCTGCGCGCAGCGCAGTGGATCGATGCGTCGCGTTTCTCAGTGCTGCCGGCGGTCCGCAGCATCTATCTCGAGTCACTCGCCATGCAGCTGCTCTGTCATACCGTGACCGAGCTCGCCCGCAGCGAGCCGCAGGCGCAGCGCATCCCGCCGCGCGACCTCAAGCGCATTTACGAGGCGCGCGATCATCTCGCGCAGCATTACGCCTCCCCGCCCACGATCCCGCAGCTCGCGCGCCTGGTCGGCATGAATCAGACGAAGCTCAAGGCCGGCTTCAAGCAGACCTTTCAGCAGACGATCTACGCCTACATCCTGCAGCGGCGCATGGAGGCGACGGCGCAGCTGCTCCTCGAGCGCGAGTTCAGCGTCGCTGAGATCGCCTATCGCGTCGGCTACGAATACCCCGCGAACTTCAGCTGCGCGTTCAAGCGCTACTATGGGTGCTCGCCGCGGCAATGGAAGCGCTCCTGAGCGCGCCCGGCGGCTCCATGGCCTTTTGCATCGACCACCTGATCACCCTCACCACCGACCGCGAGGGGGCGCGCGCAGCGCTCACGCGCATGGGCTTCGATCTGACCGAGCGCGGCGAGCATCCGGGGCGCGGCACCTCCAACCACCTGGCTTTTTTCGGGCAGTGCTACTGGGAGCTGCTCGCGGTCGACACCCCGACGGCGGAAAACGCCGCACTGCGTGAGCGGGGAACCGGTCTCGGAGGGTGTGCTCTGCGGACCCACGACGCGGCGGCCGACGCGCAGCGGGCGCGCACGCTCGGCGCTGCCGCCGGTGAGCCCGAGGAGTTCACCCGTCCGGTCAGGATCGCGGGCGAGTGGAAGATCGCCCGCTTTCGCACCGCCGTGCTGCGCCCGGCGGTTGCCGTGGATGCGTATGTGTTTTTCTGTCAGCACCTCACCCCCGAGCTCGTGTGGCCGCGCGAGCCGCGCGACCATCCCAACGGGGCCTTTCGCATTCGCGCCGTACACGTCGCGGCGGCGACGCTCGATGAGGCGCGCCGCGGGTTCGAGCCGCTCCTCGGTGTGGGCGGAGGTGCGGAGCCCACGATCACCTACGATTCGGCCCGGAGCTACCGGGAGCGCTGCGGGGATACCATGCTCCCCATGGCCGAGCCTCGCCCGCTGCTCGCGAGCCTCGAGTTCGAGGTGCGCGATCTCGCCCGCTGCGAGGCGTGGCTCGCGCGTGAGCGGTTACCCTTCCAGCACCACGCCAGAGCGATCCATTGTCACGATGAGCTGATCGGGCACACCATCGTGTTCAGTGCCTGACTAACGGGGCGCGACTCTCGTAAGAAACGCCAGTACCTTCTCCCACGCGTCGAAGGAGCCTTCGCAGTTCGCATTGGCGAGCCCGCCGGTCGCCTCGAAGTCCTTCGCGACCGGATGGAATACGAAGCCCGAGAGCGGACCACCCGTGCCGACGCGCGACACCATGTGTCCGGCGCCGGGATAGATGTGGACCTCGACTTGATCCGCCTTGCCCTGCTCGATGAAACGGCGGCGGATCTGCTCGGCGCCGATGAACGAGGGCCACATCTCATCGGCGCCTCCGGCGATCGCCAGCACCGGGCCTTGCATCCTCTCGTACGGAATCCCCACCGCTTTCGAGACGGCCGGATCGCTCCAGGTCTTCAGGTAGTAGGGCGTGCCGATGAAACCGGGAGGCTCCTGTGAGTGCTGCGCGTCCCCCGCGTTGTTCGAGTCGGTCTCGCCGTGGTCGGCGGCGAGCGGCTTCCCGCCGTAGGTCCATGCCGGCACCACATCGGTGATGCCGGGACCGAAAGCGCCGTTGGTCAGGTGCGAGGGCACATAGAGGATGGCGGCCGAGAACTCCTGCGGAAAATAGCTCGCGGCAAGTCCCGCGCCTTCCGAGCCGCGCGAGGTGCCCATGATGGCGACCCGCGCGGCGCCGGTACGCTGCTTCAGCCATTGAGCGCCCGCTCGAAAGCTCTCGAGCGGGATCTCACGCAGCGTCGAGGGCAGATCCTTGTAGTCGAAGATCCCCTGCGCGAGAGCGGGGTGGCCGTGGCTCGCGAGCAGCGCCGCCTGCGTCTCCGGGAGTCCACCGCCCGAGCCGGCCAGGACCACGACCGGCACACCTGCGGTGGCTTGCGCTGCGGCCGGAAAGAAGCGGCCGCGCACGCCGCCTGCAGCGCTCACTTCCTCGGGCACGATCCCGTGCGCATAACTGCGTGTCGCTGAGGCGGTCGCGACCGGCTTGCCTCCGATGAGAGCCCTCACCGTGACGGTGTATAGCGCACTCACCTCGAGCAGGGGCGAGGTGCCGAGCTCGGGATGCTGCCTGAGACTCGTGACGTACTCGCTCAAATGCTCCGGCGCGACCGGGAGCGCCGAGCACCACAACCCGTGCGCGCTGACGCCCGTGTAGCTGCCCGCGAGAGATGGCGCCAGATCGACATCGATGGTCCCGCTGGCATCTGCCAGATACTCGCCGACCGCGGTCCAGGTCCGCCCCCGCGCATCCGGCCGCGCCGCCTCGATCCTGACTCGCGTGCCCGGGAGAACGTTGCGCATCACCACGTGCAACGGCGCATCGATCGGCCCGGCGGGAGGCGTCACGGAGAGCTGCGGGGAATCGGCAGCGCTCACTACCTCGCCAGCGAAGAGGAGCGCAAGCAGCGCGTGCGCCAGAGAACGGATCATGCAGTGTTCCTCACCCGCAGCGCCGCGCCGCTCGCGGCCGCGAGCCGCCGCAGCGGTGTACCGATGAGCAATGCGACGAGCGCGGCGGCCGCCGTCACACAGCCAAAGAGCAGAAAGTAATGTCCCTCGCCCATCGCCTGTGCGAACCGTCCCAGCATGCCGGCGAGGTACGCCCCCAGCCCCAGCGTCGAGGCATAGAAGGCACCCATGACGGCCGCCACCCAGCGCTTGGGCGCGAGGCGATAGACGAGCCCGTAGCTGGCTGTCCACGCGGCGACTTCCCCGGTCGCCTGCACCGTGATGCCAACCGCCGGCAGGATCCAACTGCGCCCGGCCGAGCCCGGATGCGGCCACGCGACGATGGCGAAGAGCAACAGGCCCGCCGCTCCCAGCAGGAGCGCGATCGCGTACTTGCTGAGGATGTCGGGCTCGCGGCCGCGGCGTGCCTGCCAGGCCCACAGCGCTGCGAAGGCGGGCGCCGCGATGATGAGCGCGGCGGAATCCACCGAGGTGAACCACTGCGTCGGGATCGTGAAGGAGCCCACGCGCCGATCGACGTCGTGCTCGAGAAAGAGTGACATGACCCCGTAGAGCTGGAATGAGCCGACCGAGTACACGAGCAGCAGGGCTGCGAACACCCCGAGGATGAAGAGCCGCTTGCCCGCCGCGCGCTCGGCGGGAAGGGTGACCGCGTCGGAGCGCGCGGCGCCCGCGGCGGGTCTGCGCTCCACTCCATTGCTCAAGGCGATATAGGCGATGAGCGCTCCACCCACCGCCAGCGCCGAGGTGCTGAACGCCGCCGCCCAGCCGTAGGCGACGGCAACCGCCCCGGCGACGAAACCGGCGATGAGGCCACCGACATTGATGCTGGTGTAGTAATAGGCGTAGGCGGTCTCGCGCGTTCCGTCGTCACCCTCGAAGTTATCGCCGAGCACGACCACGAGAGTTGACTTGAAGAGCGCATTGCCCGCGATGAGGAGCACGATGGCGCTCCAGAAGGCCGCGCTCACTGCGATATAAAGCCGTGCGCTCTCAGCGCTCAGGCCCGGGGGCACGTGCCAGGTTCCGAGCGGGGCGGCGATCGCGGCGAGGCGCTCGGTGGCACCCGCCTGGCCGAGGGCCTCGAACAGACGCGGCAGCAGGGCGGGCGACATGAGCAGCAGGTAGCCGAGGCACATCATCGAGCCACCGACGATCAACGCGCGCCGGTGACCGAGCAGCCGATCGGCCACCCACCCGCCGACAACCGGCAGCGCGTACATGAGCCCGCTGTAGACACCGAGGAGTGAGAGCGCCGGCGTGCGCTCCCAGCCGAACCCGCCGGTGCTTCGATCCGCCGACAGAAAAAGCGCGAGCAGTGACAGCATCGAGTAGAAACCGAAGCGCTCGCAC
>JAFAVO010000171.1 GCA_019242385.1 Gammaproteobacteria bacterium
GAGCGGGTCTTGGGCAGGTTGTCGGCAAAGCGGATCTCGTCCGGCTTGGCGATGGGACCTAACTGCTGGCCGACCCAGTCGCGCAACTCCCTGGTGAGCGAGGCCGCCTCACCGCTCGGCCGCTGGCCGCGGTCACCACGTAGGCAAACACCGCCTCACCCTTGATCTCGTGCGGCTTGCCGACTACCGCTGCCTCGGCGACGCGCGGGTGCGCGACCAGAGCCGACTCGATCTCCATGGTGCCGAGGCGATGCCCGGCGACGTTCAGCACATCGTCGATGCGCCCCATGATCCAGAAGTAACCGTCCTTGTCACGGTGCGCGCTGTCGCCCGCGACGTAGTAGCGGTTGTCGAATTTCTCCCAGTAGCCGGCGATGTAGCGATCGTTGTTGCGCCAGATGGTGCGCAGCATGGAAGGCCAGGGCTTGCGGATCACGAGATATCCACCCGCGTCCGCGCGCTTCACCGGGTTGCCGCGATCATCGACGATGTCGGCGTCAATCCCCGGCAGCGGTTGCGTGCACGAGCCTGGCTTGGTCGAGGTCACACCGGGCAGCGGCGAAATGAGAATGGCCCCGGTCTCGGTCTGCCACCACGTGTCGACGATGGGGCAGCGCCCGTTGCCGATCACGCGGTGGTACCAGATCCAGGCTTCCGGGTTGATCGGCTCGCCGACGCTGCCGAGCAGGCGCAGCCGCTTGAGGTCGTACTTGCCTGGCAACTCATCGCCGAGCTTCATCAGCGCGCGGATCGCGGTGGGCGCGGTGTAGAACACCGTGACGCCGTGATTCTGGCAGTTCCTCCAGAAGCGCCCGCCGTCCGGCACGGTCGGTGTGCCCTCGTAGAGGACCACCGTTGCTCCCATGGCCAGTGGGCCGTAAGCCACGTAGCTGTGACCGGTCACCCAGCCGACATCGGCGGTGCACCAGAACACGTCGTCATCGCGCAGATCGAACACCCACTGAGTGGTGAGCTTGGTCTGCAGCAGGTAGCCGCCGGTGGCGTGCTGCACCCCCTTGGGCTTACCCGTGGAGCCGGAGGTGTAGAGCACGAAGAGTGGATGCTCCGCATCCACCCACTCGGGCTCGCATGCCGCCGCGTGCCCCTCGATGACCTCGTGCCACCAGAGATCCCGACCGGGTTGCATCGCGACCGGCTTGCCGGTGCGGCGGAGCACGATGACACGCTGCACGCTCGGGCAGCCGGCACTCAGCGCCTTGTCGGCAGCGGCCTTGAGCTCGATCGCCTGCCCGCCGCGCCAGCCGCCATCGGCGGTGATCACCACCCGCGCCTCGGTGTCCTCGATCCGATCGCGCAGCGCAGGAGCCGAGAAGCCGCCGAAAACCACCGAGTGGATCGCGCCGATGCGGTTGCAGGCGTGCATCGCGATGACGATCTCGGGGACGAGTGGCATGTAGATGATGACGCGGTCGCCGCGGCCGATACCCTGTGCCTTGAGCGCGTTCGCGAAGCGACACACTTCCGCGTGCAGCTCGCGGTAGCTCAGCCGCCGCACGTCTCCGGGCTCGCCTTCGAAAATGAGCGCGGTCTTGTGACCGCGCTCGTTCAGGTGGATGTCGAGGCAGTTGACGGAGGCGTTCAGCCGCCCGTCGCTGAACCAGCGATAGTTGGGAGCGTCACTGTCATCGAAAGCCTTGGTGAAGGGCTTCTGCCAGGTGAGCTCCGCGGCGGCCAGGTCCGCCCAGAAGCCTACGTGATCCTCCCGTGCGCGGCGGCGCAGGTTCTCGGCATCCGCGGGCTTGATGCGGGCGCGCGCAGTGAATTCCCGCGGCGGTGGAAAAGTGCGCTCCTCGAGGAGAACCGACTTGATGTTCTTGTCCGCCATGGGTGTCTCCGGTGCGTGTCGAGGCGAGCATAGCCGAACGCGCGGGCAGAGGTCTTCAACCCGCCCTGGGCCTCAACGCGCCTGCGCCAGCAGCCGGTCGATGATCCCGCGCGCCTGCGAGCCATAAGCGCCGCCGAACAGATTGGCGTGGTTCAGCACGTGGTAGAGGTTGTAGAGCTCGGTGCGCAGCGCAGCACCGGCCGGCAGCGGCGCGGCTGCTTCATAGGCGCGGTAGAACGCCGCACCGAAGCCGCCGAAGAGCCCGGTCATCGCGAGGTCGGCCTCGCGATCGCCGTAGTACACCGCCGGGTCGAAGAGCACCGGCTCCCCGGTAACGCTCGCCAGCCAGTTCCCGCCCCACAGATCCCCGTGCAGGAGCGAGGCGCGCGGTGAATGACCGGCAAGGAGTCCCGGCAGCGCCTCGAGCAGCCGCTCACCGCGCCCGGCCAGGAGCCTGCCGAATCCGTGCTGCGCAGCGAGAGAGAGTTGCGGCCGCAGGCGCCGCTCACGAAAGAATTCCACCCAGTCGGCACACCAGGCGTTCGCCTGTGGCGTGCGCCCGATGGTGTTGTCCTGTCGCCAGCCAAAGCGTGCCGCAGTCACGCTGTGCAGCGCCGCGAGCCCCTCCCCCAGGCGTTGCTCGCAGGCGTCATCGGCCCTGCCGCGTTCGATCCATTCCAGTGCGAGAAATGCTGCCGCGCCTGCGGCCCCGGTGGCGAGCACCTCCGGGACCCGCACTGCCCGGGCAGCCCGCAGCTCGTGCAGTCCATCCGCTTCAGCGGCAAATGCCGGCTGCGCGGTGGCCGGGCCCACCTTGACGAAAATCGGCCCGGAGTCGGTGAGCCAGCGGTAGCAGCGATTGATGCTGCCCCCGCCGATGCTCCGTTGCGGCACGTCCGTGCAGCGGACGCCTGTGAGCGCGCCGATCTCCTGCGCGAGGGCGGGAAGATCCTCCATCCCTCAGGCGGCAGAGAGCGCGCTCTGGACCTCCGGCAGCTGCGCGAGCCGCTCCCCCTGGCGGCGCAGGAAGGGTCCGAAGCCCAGACGGTCGTAGAGCGCTGCGAGCGCCGGTAAATCGGGCAATCGGCGCCGCAGGGTCCCGGCGCTCGCGCCGAGCGAAAGATCGCAGGCGATGCGCGTCAGCCGGCGCGCCAGAAACACCGACTCCTTGTGGGCCGCGAGGCGCGCGGGGAGGTTACCCGCGCCGCGCAGCGGCAGCTCCGCCGCGCGTGCGAGGTTCGCATACAGCTCATCGAGCGAGCCGAACGCCTTCATGAGCGTCGCCGCGGTGCGCTGTCCGATCCCGGGCACGCCCGGGATGTTGTCGATGCTGTCACCGGTGAGCGCGAGGTAATCGGCGAAGCGCTCCGGCGCGACGCCGAAATGCCGCTCGATGTCGTGGTAGCCGAACTGCGCACGCGCACCGAAATCCCAGAACAGGTCGCCATCGCGCATCAGCTGCGCCAGATCCTTGTCCCGGCTGATGAAGGCCGCG
>JAFAVO010000223.1 GCA_019242385.1 Gammaproteobacteria bacterium
CAGACAAGGCCGACATCTTCGTGACGGCGACCGGCAATTTCCACGTCATCACCCATGAGCACCTGGTGCGCATGAAGCACAACGCCATCGTGTGCAACATCGGTCACTTCGACAACGAGATCGATGTCGCGAGCCTCAAGCAGTATGTCTGGGAGAAAATCAAGCCCCAGGTCGGCCACGTGATCCTGCCCGATGGCCGGCGGCTGATCCTGCTCGCGGAGGGTCGGCTCGTGAACCTCGGCTGCGGCACGGGGCATCCGAGCTACGTCATGAGCTCGAGCTTCGCCAACCAGGTGATCGCACAGGTGGAGCTCTTCACCAACACCGAGAAGTACCCGGTCGGTGTGTATGTGCTGCCGAAGCACCTCGATGAGAAGGTGGCGCGGCTGCAGCTGCAAAAGCTCAACGTCAGGCTCACTGCGCTCACCGACACCCAGGCGCGCTACATCGACGTGGAGAAGGCCGGACCTTACAAGTCCGAGCACTACCGCTACTGATGGGTGCCGTCCTCCTCGATGGCAAGGCGGTCGCCGCCAAGGTACGTGCCGAAGTCGCGCAGCGCGCGGCGCAGTTCGCGGCGCGGCACGGCCGCCGTCCCGGGCTGGCCGTGGTGCAGGTGGGCGCAGATCCCGCCTCGAGCGTTTACGTGCGCAACAAGCGCCGCTCATCGCTCGAGGCCGGGATCGAGTCCATCGCCCATGACCTGCCCCCGAGCACGAGCGAGGCCGAGATCCTCGCGCTCGTCAGCGCGCTCAATCACGACGAGCGGGTCGACGGCATCCTGGTGCAGCTGCCGCTGCCCAAAGGGGTCAACGCCGATCGGGTGATGGATGCGGTGGATCCGCTTAAGGATGTCGACGGATTTCATCCGGTGAACACCGGGCTGCTCGCGCAGAAACGGCCGCGCTTGCGCCCGTGTACGCCCTACGGCGTCATCCGGCTCGCCCAGGAGTACGGCATCGCGCTCACCGGGCTGCGGGCCACGGTGGTGGGTGCCTCCAACATCGTGGGCCGGCCCATGGCGCTCGAGCTGCTCCTCGCGCGCGCCACGGTCACGGTCTGTCATACCGGTACCCGGGATCTGCGCGGGGAGGTGGAGCGGGCCGAGCTCGTGGTCGCGGCGGTCGGCAAGCCGGGCTTCGTTCCCGGGGAGTGGATCCGTCCGGGCGCGGCGGTGTTCGATGTGGGGATCAACCGCACCGACGCCGGAAATCTCGTCGGCGATGTCGAGTTCGAGAGCGCCGCCGCGCGCGCGGGCTGGATTACTCCGGTCCCGGGGGGACTCGGCCCCATGACCATCGCGATGCTCCTCTCCAATGCGGTCGATGCTGCGTTCTACCGGGCGGGAAGGGCTCCGGGCGCCGGCTGAGATCCATCGCGGGGAATAGAATCGCCCCCCGGCAGGTCTTCTGCTCAGGACCGGGGCCCGAAAATTTCGACCGCGCAGGACAAACGTGCTCGCTTCGAGGAGCTGGTGTTACCGCACCTGGATGCGGCCTACCGCTTTGCCCGCTGGCTGTGCCGCCCGCCGAGCGATGCGGATGACATCGTGCAGGAGGCGTTTCTGCGCGCGTTCCGGGCGTTCGAGGGCTTGCGCGGCGGTGACGTGAAGGCCTGGCTGCTCACGATCGTGCGCAACTGCCACGCGAGTGCACTCGAGCAGCAGCGCCGGCGCGCCACGGTGCCGCTGCCCGATGACTACGAGGCCGAAGGAAGCCCCAGTCCCGAGAGCGTCTCCGCGGCGGATGAGGAGCGGCGGGCGCTGCGGAGGCTCGTCGCCGCGCTCCCCGAGGAGCATCGCGAGGTACTGGTGCTGCGGGAGATGGAGGACATGAGTTACCGCGAGATCGCGAGCGTCACCCAGGTGCCGATCGGCACGGTGATGTCGCGCCTCGCCCGGGCCCGCGCTGCGCTGCGTGGCAACTGGCTGAAGGACGCCGCAGGAGAGCCCAGTGCAGTGCGCTGAAGCGTTGCGTGTCCAGGCCTACTTCGATGGCGAGGTGGACGCCGTGTCCGCTCTCGAGGTCGAGCGCCATGCGGAGCATTGCGCCGAGTGCCGCTCGCTCCTCGAGCATCTCGCCGACACTCGCCTCCGGCTGCGCAGGGATCTGGAGTTTCCGAGCGCACCCTCGGCGCTGCGCACCTCGATCGGCCGGCTGCTCGATGAGGAGACGGGCCAGGTGGCGCCCGGTGTCGCCGCGCCTGGTGTGGCTGCGCCCGCTGTGGCTGCGCCCGCTGTCGCTGCGCCGTCTGTGGCCGCGCGCGCTCGGCGGCGGCCGCGGTGGCGCCTGCGGCCGCTATGGCTCGCCGGCCTCGGGGGTGTGGGTGCGGTGTTCGCCGCGGCGCTCGCACTCCTCATCGCGGCCCCGTGGGCGACCAACGCCGTGCTCGATGAGCTCGTCAGCGCCCACGTGCGCTCGCTCATGCCCGACCATCTCACCGATGTCGTCTCCACCGACCGCCATACGGTGAAGCCCTGGTTTGCCGGGCACGTCGATGTGTCGCCCGTCGTCGCGGACTTCGCCGACCAGGGCTACCGGCTGCTCGGCGGCCGTGCGGACTACTTCGAGCATCAGCGCGTCGCGGCAGTGGTGTACCAGCACGGCGCGCACTTCATCAATGTGTTCGCCTGGGCCGCCGCGGGGCGCCCACTGCCGCAGTACACCACCCGCAGCGGTTATCACATCGCCTGCTGGAGGCTCGGCAATCTGCAGTACTGCGCGGTCTCCGACACCGGCTGGGACGAGTTGCAGGGGCTCACGCGGCTGTTGCGGGCCGCGGGCTCGGCCGACACGCCGCAGTGAAAACCACATCAGGCCGCACGCTGGAATAAAACGCCGGCGCTGCGAGTCTCCTCCTGCGACAACCACGAGGAGACCGACATGCCCGATGAACCTGTCCTCACCTCACGCCGGGGTGCGCTCAAATGTCTCGCCTTTGGTGGCGCCGGAACGCTGTTTGCACTCGCCGGCGGGGTGTTCACTCCGATCGACCTCGCGGTCGCAGCGTCGGACCCCAAAGGTGCGGCGACTCTCGGTAAACCGCTGTTCGTGCAGATCAGCGATACGCACATCGGCTTCAACAAGGAGGCGAATCCCGATGTGACCGCGACCCTCAACCGCTCCATCGATGTCATCAACGGGCTGCCGGCGCAGCCGGCGCTGCTCATCCACACCGGCGACATCACCCATCTCTCCAAGCCCGCGGAGTTCGACCTGGCGCAGCAGCTGTTCTCGCGCCTGCGGACCAGCGAGATGCACACCACACCGGGTGAACACGACACGACCGATCCCACCGTGTCGGAATACTTCAAGCGCTTCGGCAAAGCCTCCAACAACCGTGGTTACTACAGCTTCGACCACGCCGGGGTGCATTTCGTGGCGCTGGTCAACGTGTTGCAGTTCAAGCCGGGGGGGCTCGGCACGCTCGGCGCGGAACAGCTGCAATGGCTCGAGCGTGACTTGCACGCACACTCGGCGAGCACGCCGATCGTGGTGTTTGCCCACATGCCGCTCTGGACCATCTACGAGCCCTGGGGCTGGGGAACGAGCGATGCGCCGCAACTCATGCAACAACTGCGCCGCTTCGGCTCGGTCACGGTGCTGAACGGCCACATCCACCAGATCGTGCAGAAGGTGGAGGGCAACGTCACCTTCCATACGGCGCGCTCGACCGCCTACCCACAGCCAGTCGCAGGTGAGGGGGCGGGCCCCGGGCCCCTGAAGGTAGCGCCCGAGGAGCTGCCCGGCATGCTCGGCGTCACGCGTGTCTCGGTGGTCAAGCATCCCCGCTCGCTGCGGCTCGATGACACCACCATTGCGTGAGGAGTGCCGCTCCTGACTCTGCCTCAGTTGGTCGCGGGCTCCGCGCCCAGGCGCGCCGGCTCGACCGTTACCTGGACCATGAGCACGAGGAGCCGCACGCGGTGGTGAGTGACACGGACTGTTTCGCTACGGCGCCCTCGATACCAACGAGATCCATCCGCGCATGGCGGGAACCACGATCGTGCGCCAGGCGCATGTTGGCCGAGTCCGCAAACACGCCTCGCGGCAGCGCGCTTGTCGGAATGCGCCGACGCCTGCGCCTCAGGCAGGGCGCGGCCACGGGCTTTGCAAGTGCTTGCGGCGGCGCACATCCCACAGTTGTAAGTCGCAGTTGTAAGTTGTTTTTTCGGTCTGCCACCGCCGCGGGCCTGCGGAGTTAGCCCACTGCGGGGCCTCCACGCTGCCTGGCCCGGGCCGTTGGCGATTTCCAACATGTAACCATACGTTCGCCACGCTCGCATGGCCGGCGATTCAGTGTATGATCCCCAACCCGGCCCTGCGTTGGGTGTTTTTTTGCGGAGAAGACTAATGGCACGACGTCCACCGAATGATGGAGCAGGCTGGAGCGCGCGCGAGTTAGCGACGCTGAGGGCGCTCGCGAAGGCAGGAACCCCGACGAGTCAGGTCGCCAGGAAGCTTGGGCGTACCGCGGCTGCGGTACAGCAGAAGGCCATGCGCGCCGGGATCTCTTTCCGGGCCGCGAAGCGCTCTGGAGCGCGTCGCAGGAAGTAAGTCCGGCACAGCGACGTGTCCGGCGCCCGCGGTACGCCGCCGGGCCGCGCACACGACAACATAACTTGGGGCCAAATCAGGGCGAATGCCCAGGTCCATATGGCTGACGTGGCTTTGCGCCGCGCGGTTGCTGTGCGCCTGCGTCCTTCTGGCAGACAGGCGCGGAGTCTTACGCAAATGAGCAGCGTCCTCCGATCGGCTCCGCTGACACTCCTTGCCGCGGTGCTGAGTCTCGCGATGAGCGCGCGGCCGGCCGCATCTCAGGAGCCGCACACTGACGCACAGGCACCGCGGACGCAGGCTTCCGCGCCGCTCAAGATCGGCATCATCGGCACGGGACACATCGGCGGCGCGCTGGCGGCTCTGTGGGTCAATGCGGGCCACGAGGTTCTGATGTCATCCCGGCACCCGCAGGAGCTGCAGGCGCTCGCGCATTCGCTCGGGCCCAAGGCGCATGTGGGCACACCGGCGGAGGCGGCTCGATTCGGCGAGGTGGTGCTGATCTCCGTGCCTTATGGCGCCCTGCCGCAGGTCGGCCGCGACCTCAAGAATGAGCTCGCCGGCAAGATCGTGCTCGACACCGGCAATCCATACCCGGAACGCGATGGAGCGATGGCGGTGGAGGCGCGGCGTAAGGGTACCGGAGTTGCCTCCGCCGAGTATCTTCCCGGCGTGCGCCTGGTGCGCGCCTTCAACGCGATCAACTCCGGTGACCTGCGCAGCGAGGCGCACCGCAAGGGCGCGCCGATCGCGATACCACTCGCCGGTGATGATCACGAGGCGCTGCAGGTCGCCGAGCAGTTGGTGAAGGATGCGGGTTTTGCACCGGTCGTCGTCGGACCGCTCGCGAAAGCACGCGAGTTCGATGTCGGCACGCCGGTCTACACGCGCCTCATGACCGAGCCGCAGCTGAAAGCGGCGCTCGGACTGAAGTAGCAGCTTCAGGCAGCCGGAGGCGGCTGCCGTTCCACCTGCGGAATGCGCTCATCGAAGCACGCCCAGCTCGGCGCGCTCGAAGTCCAGATGGTCATGGCGGGCCTGGCGAGATCGGGCTGATCGAGCGTGCCGGCACGCACGAACATGAGGTGCGGCCGCGCCGTCGTGCCGCTGAAGAGGTGCGTGCCGCATAGCGGACAGAAGCGCCGCTGCATCGGGTTGCCACTGTCGGCGAGGCGCGAGTACTCGCGCAGCTCACCGCGCACCTCGAGCGCTGCCGACGGGAAGCACACGTTCACCGTGCCACTTCCGGCACCGATGTATTGACAGACGCGGCACCAGCATACGCGCGTGACGATGGGCGGCGCGCTCACGCTGTAACGCACCGCCCCGCAAAGACAGCCGCCGGTGATGTTCATGTGGACTCCGTGTGCGGCGCCGGATCCAGGCATGCTATGCGCTCTGGAGGGCGCCCGCACGCAGTGCGTTCCCGGCGGAGAGGGATCTGGAGGAGGATCTGGAGGAAGTGCACCGGACTGAATCGAGCTCAAATCCGGAGCGTGCTTAAAAATTTGCCCGCGCGATTAATCTGGGCCACTCGGGAGCACGTTCATCCGGTGCGAGAGTGAGTATGGTGCGGCCGCGCTGAACGTGCGGTGAATGAAAGCATCAGTCGCCGCATCAGCGGCGGCATCAATCGCGCAGCCGTGCGCGCAGACGCGCGATCTCATCGGCCGAGAGGCCGAGGTCCGCGAGATAGGCACGCACGCCGCCCGCACGCTCGAGGAAACTGAGCATGTTGTACGCGCCTTCCTCGGGGCAGCGCAGCGCCTCGAGGATGCGCTCGCGCTCGACGTCGGGGTAGCGCCGCAGATAGCCCTCACGCAGATAGTCGGCACTCACCGCGTAATCCTGTGCAATGGCCGCCGGTGTCGCATCGGCGAGCGCGAGCAGCAAGGCTGCGATGAGCCCGGTGCGGTCCTTGCCGGCGACACAGTGGAAGAGCAGCGGCTCAGGTGGCGCCGCGGCGATGAAGGCGAGCACCGTACGCAGCTCCGCGCGTACCTGCTCGAGCACGACGCACTTCCACAGTTCCTTGGCCGCCTCACGGGTGCGCAAGCGCCAGTCATCCTCGGTGTGGGAAAGCAGCGAGATGCGGGCGTAGCGCAGCTCCGGCAGACGCTGCGGCACGGGGCTCGGGGCGCGCACCGCTTCTTCTGCCCAGCGCAGGTCGAGGATGGTGCGCACGCCGTAGTCGGCGAGTGCCTGGAGGCCGAGGTCGCTGAGCTGTGCCAGGTCATCCGCCCGCAGCAGCGAGCGCCGGCGCGTCTCGGCGCCATCGGTAGTGGGATAGCCGCCGAGGTCGCGGGCGTTCAGCAGCCCGGGAAAATGGAGCGTGCGGCCCGGTGCGACCGCCGCCTGCGTCTCGTGGCTCAGGATCTGGCCTCGCGTTTCGTCTGGCGCTGCTGACTCAGGCCCACCCCGGCGAGAATCAGTGCTCCCGCGAGCAGCATGCTCCCCGTGACACCCTCACCGAGCAGCAGCCAGGCCCAGACCACCCCGAGCAACGGGATCAGGTAAGTGACCGTTGCGGTGCTTGGCGCACCGATGCGCGCGATGAGACGGTAATAGAAGACGAAGGCGACACCCGTGCACAGTACGCCGAGCAGCACCGCGCTCAGCCAGGACTCGAGCGGAATCGGCTGCTGCGGCCAGGTGTAGATGGCGAGGGGCGCGAGCAGCAGCGCGCCGCTGCCAAGGTTGGCGGCGGCGATGGCCGCCGCCGGGAAACCTGCGAGGTAGTGCCGCACGAAGTTGATGCCGAGCCCGTAGCAGAGCGCCGCGGCAGTGCCTGCGAGCGCCGCGGAACCGACGCTCGCCCCGGCGATGTGGCTGCTCGCGAGGATCGCTACCCCGACGAAGCCGGCCACGAGCCCGATCCAGCGGCGCGCACCGATG
>JAFAVO010000204.1 GCA_019242385.1 Gammaproteobacteria bacterium
GCCTGCTGATAAGTCTGCTCGGCATTCAGCAGCCCAATGAGGCTCAGGCTGCCATTGCGATACTGCTCGCGTGCCATGTCGAACGATGCTTTGGCCGCGCGCTCCGCCTCCGCAGTCGCCTTGAGTGCATCGGCGTCCGAGTGCAGGGCGCGCAGCGTGTCCGCCACGTTCTGGCAGGCGAGGATGACCCCGGCGCGGTACTGGGCGGCGGCCTGGTCGAGAGCGGCGTCTGCCGCGCGTTTCCTGTGCAGCAATGCGCCGGCATCGAACAGCGACTGTGTGAGCGAGCCGCCCAGCTGCCAGAAGCTGGTGTAGGGTCCAAAGAGGCTGCCGATGGTGAGCGCCGCGGACCCGGTATTCGCACTGATTGTGAACTGCGGCAGCATGTCGGCGAGCGCCACACCGACGTCTGCGGATGCGACGTGCAGATTTTCTTCGGCCTGTCTGACATCGGGCCGCTGTTCGATGACCTTCGAGGGGAGGCTCACCGGCAGCTCCTTCGGAAGAGTGAGGTCCTCGAGCCGGAAAGTTTCTGCGGGCTCCTCGGACGGCAGCCGTCCGAGAAGCGCCGTCACTGCATCGCGGGTCTGCCCGAGCTGCTTCTGCAGCGGCGGCAGGGTGGCTGCGGTCTGTGCCTCCGCCGCCTGCTGCGCGAGCAGGTCGGCGTTGCTCGCGCTGCCGAGCCGCTGCTGCTGTTGCACGGTGTCGGTGAGCTGGTGCTGTACGGCAAGCAGCCGCTCGGTGGCGGTGATCTGTCCGCGCAGCGACGCTTCCTGCACCGCGGTCGTCACGACGTTGCTGCTGAGTGTCACATAGGTAGCGATGAGCTCGAAACGTGTGGACTCTGCCGTCGCGCGGCTCGCCTCGAGCGCCCGGCGTTGTCCCCCAAAGACATCGGGCATATAACTCAGCTCGAGCTGGGCGGTAAAGAGGTTGTAGTACGGATTGACCTGCGGAAGGCTCGTGGGGTTGGCGAGTGTTTCGACCGGGTTTTTGGCGCGCAACCCGCTGAAGCTGCCCTGAATGCTGGGGAACAGGCTGGCGCGCTGCGCCTTGTAGAGCTCGTTGGCCTGCACCAGCGCAGCGCGCGCTGCGTCGATGTTGGGATTTCGCGTGAGCGCCTGTTCCACCAGCGCGGTGAGCTTGGGGGACTGGAACACCTGCCACCACTGTCCGGGAATGTCCACGCCAGCGACGAGCAGCTGGGCATCGCCGGCCGTCACCGACGACGCGGCCGTCGCGCCCGCGGCGGGTGCATTGCCGTAGTCCGTCGCGGCAGGCGGGGGAGGGCGGTGGAAGTTCGGCCCGACCGCACACGCGCACAGCACCCCGGCTACCGCCGGAGCAATCCTGGGGCTGACCCTCAGGCCCATCGCGCCTCTCCGTGGCGCCGTTCTGCCCAATGCTCGACCACATGATACATCGCGGGCAGCACGACCAGCGTGAGCAGGGTGGCGATAGCGAGGCCGCCCACCACCACCGTTGCGATGCCACGCTGAACGTCGCTCCCCACGCCCGTGTGCAGTGCGGCCGGCAGCATCCCCAGTGTCGCCACCGAGGCGGTCATCAATACGGGGCGCAACCGCTCGGTGGCCCCTTTCATGATCGCCTCGTGCAGCTCCAGTCCCGAGGCCCGCATGCGATTGAGGTTCGCGACCATGATGATGCCGTTCTGAACCGCGACCCCGAACAGCGCGATGAATCCGACTCCGGAGGCGACGTTGAGCGTTTGTCCCGTGACGTGCAGCGAGATGAGTCCGCCGAGCGTCGCGAGCGGCACAATGCCGAGGATCAGCAGCGCCTGGCGCAACGAGCGGGTGCCGATGGTGAGGAAGATCAGCATCAGGCCGAGGACCAATCCGAGGATGACCAGCAGCCGCGCCTCGGCGCGGCGCTGATTCTCGAACTGTCCGCCCCACTCCAGGTGCACCTTGGTGGGATCGAAGTGCACCCGGGCGGCGATCTTCTGCTGCGCCTCGTTCAGGTAGCTGGTGAGGTCGCGATCGCGGTTGTCGATGCGGATGGTGAGATTGCGCATTCCGTTCTCACGCGTGATGGTGCTCTCGCCGGACTGCACCTGGATGTCAGCCACCTGCGACAGCGGCACTTGCATGCCGCTCGCGGTGTGCACCGCCAGGTTGGCGAGGCCGGCGCGCGAATCGCGGCTCGCCGCGACGAAGCGCACGGTCAGGTTGTAGACGCGCTCACCGACGAACACGGTGGAAACCGGCGCCTGTCCGACTCCGGTCTGGATGAGATTCTGCAGATCGGCGATATTGATGCCGTAGCGCGCAGCCTTCTCGCGATCGACCACGACATTGATCTGCGGGATGGGCGGCTCCTGGAACACCGAAGCGCTGGAGGTGCCGCGGATGGTATAGAGCTCCTCGACAATCTGCCGGCTCACCTGGCGCAGCAGCGTGAGGTCGTCGCCGAACACCTTGATCACGAGCGGACTGTGCGCGCCGCCGATCATGTCATTGACGCCATCGATGATCGGCTGACTGATGCCGATCGAGTATCCCGGCAGGTCGCGCGTCAGCGTGGCGGCCAGCCTGTCGACGAATGCCTTCTTGGACTCGCCGCCAGGCCAGGTGTCATAAGGCTTCAGGCCAACCGGCGCCTCGATGTGCGACATGGTCCACGGGTCGGTCCCGTCGTCGTTACGCCCGGTCTGCGTGACGACATACGACACCTCCGGAAACTTCAGGATCGCGCGCCGCAGATCGCTCGCCATGTCGCTCGCTTTGTTGAGTGCCAGGCCGGTGGGCATCTGCACCTGCAGCCACAGCGCGCCCTCATCCAGATCGGGCAGGAAGTCACGCCCCACCGTGGCACCGAGTCCCACCACCGCCAGCACCGCGAAGGCGACGATCCCATAGACGATGCGTGGCTGCGCGATGCAGGCCGCGAGCACCCGGTCGTAGCGCACCGTCAGCCACTCGAGCCAGCGGTTGCGGTAAACGGGGCCAGGCTTGCGAAAGGCGTAATAGGCGAGCCCGGGCACGAGCGCCAATGTCGTCAGCAGCGCGCCAAAGAGCGCATATGCCATGGTGTAGGCGATGGGCGTGAACAGCTTCGCCTCGGCGCGCTCGAAAGAGAACAGCGGCAGGTAGGCCGTGATGATGATGAGGCTGGCGAAGAAGATCGGCCGGGTGACCTGCACGGTGGCGGCTTTCACCTCGCTTTCGCTCAGTTCCTCCTCGGGCGTCGCCTCGCGGCGGCGCAGGACGGCCTCCGTCACCACGATCGCCCCATCGACCAGGATGCCGAAGTCGATGGCGCCGAGGGACAGCAGGTTGGCCGAGACATGCGTGAGGTTGAGGAGCGAGAAAACGAACACCAGAGCCATGGGGATGGTGACCCCGGCGACCAGCGCGGCGCGCGGGCTGCCGAGGAAGAGGATCAACACCACGAACACGAGGCTGATGCCCTCGAGGATGGTACGCCCGACCTTGTGAACGGTCGCCCGCACCAGATCATCGCGGTCGATGTACGGCACGATGCGCACGTCCTCGCGCGCGAGCTTGCGGTTGAGCTCATCGACCTTGGCGTGGATGCCCTGGAGCGTGCGCGAGGGATTCTGATATTTCAGCATCAGCACGATGCCTTCGATCGTGTCCGGGTTGTGATCCTTGCCAAGGATGCCCTCGCGCTCCTGGTGAGTTAGGCTGACCCGCCCCAGGTCGCGGACCAGCACCGGTGTCCCATTCACCTGAGTGACCACCGTGCGCTCGATGTCGGCCAGGCTATGGATCAGCCCCACGCCGCGAATGACGTAGCTCTGATCGCCATGTGACACGCGGCCGCCGGCCGCGTTCGCATTGTTGTTGGTGATGGCGTTGATGACGTCGGTGATGCCGAGACCGTAGTGCTCCAGCTGCCGCGGCTCGAGATTCAGCTGGTATTCGATGGTGAAACCGCCGAAATTGGTGTTCTCCACCACTCCGGGGACCGATTTGATCGCCGGGATCACCATCCAGCGCTGGATGTCCGACAGCTCCTGGAGGTTGCGGGTATCGGACTCGAGCGTGTAGCGGTAGATCTCTCCGCCGGGGCCCGCGACCGGATCGAGGGACGGCGTGGCGCCGTTCGGCAGCGTGACCTGGCTGATGCGCTCGAGCAGGCGCTGGCGTGCCCAGTAGTCCTCGTAACCGTCACGGAACAAGACCGTGATCAGCGACAGGCCGAAGGTGCTCGAGGAGCGCATCAGCAGCAGCCCCGGCGTGCCGTTGATCTCGCGCTCGAGCGGCACGGTGATCAGCTGCTCGACCTCCTCGGCCGCCAGTCCCGGGACCTGAGTGGTGACCTGCGCGGCGACATCGCCCAGCTCGGGATAGGCCTCGACCGTCAGCGTCTCCCAGGCGTACACACCGAACGCGCCCAGCAGCAGCGCGATCGCGATGACCGCCACGCGGTGACGCAGGCAGATATCTACGAACCGGTCAATCATTGAGCAGGATTCCGCCGCGCACCACGACCTGCTCGCCGGGCTTCACCCCTGAGAGAATCGTCACCTGCGAGCTCTCTTCCAGCAGAGGCTCGACCGGGCGGCGCTCGAAGGTCCACGGCGCTGTGGCAACGAACACCGTGGTGCGGTCGTTATTCATCAGCAGCGCCGAGCTCGGCAGCACCACCCGTGCGCTGGCGGGCCCGTACAGGGTCACGGTCGCGAACATATTGGGTCTGAGGGTGTAGTCCGGGTTGGCGAAGGCGATGCGAGTGCGGTTGCGGCGCGAATCCGCATCGAGCACATCCGATACGAACAGCACCTTGCCGTGCAGCGTTTTCCCCGGGTAGGCCGCCACGTCGACCGCCGCGTCCTGTCCGGGCGCGAGCGCAGCGAGGTCCTTCTCCGCTACCTGCGCCGTCACCCATACCGTCGACAGGTCGGCGATGCTCATGACCGGCTGGGTGATGTCGTTGATGACCGCTCCGGGGGCGATGGCGAGTGCGATGACACTCCCCGGCATCGGCGCTCGCACCGTCAGCAAGCGGGCTGCGGTGGGAGCTTCCTCCGCCGCCCCCATGGCGCGCAGCCGTGCGCGCGTACGCGCATATTCCGCGACGGCCTGGTCGTTGTCGGTGCGCGACTGATCCAGGTCGCGCTGCGCAGTGGCGCCGATCTTGAACTGCGCCTGCGCCCGCGTGAGGTTCGCAGCGGCAAGACGCGCGGAGCTTGCTGCCTTGTCGTTGTCCGCGAAGGCCTGGGCCAGATCCGGCGAATCGATGATCGCGAGCGTCTGGCCACGCTGCACCCGGTCTCCGAGCGCCACCGCGAGCGTGCGCACGCGCCCCGCCCCGGGCGGGAGCACGGGTACGGTGCGGGCAGGGTCTGACTCGACGATCCCGGGCGCGGTCACCCTGCCGCTGACGGGCTGCGTGCCGGCCGGGGCCACCGTCAGGCGCTGCCGCAGTGGGGAGCCGTCCGGCACCAGGATGCGCTCTCCCTGGCGCACCAGGGCGGGGCTCTCCTGCGCCGCGCCCCGGCCGCTGCCGAACAATCCGAGTCCGTGGGTCAGGAGCAGCAGCACGAGCAGCACTCCGGCCACGATCGCGTCCCACAGGAAAGCGCTGGCCCGCGGGGTGGCGGCGTGATCGTAGGTGGTGGGCGGTTCGTGCTCGCTGGCTGCCATGACCATCACCTGCCGAGGCTCATGAGTCTAGTCCTTCATCTATGACAGTCGGCTGGTACGGGCTGCGGGCCTGCCCGTGGGGGTACGCAGCGGCAAGCGCAGCAGGCGCGGCCAGTGTGAGTGGCTGCCGGCACCCTCGTCTAATGGGGTATAGGGTACCGGGTATGTGACGGCCCGGCGACTGGGGCGCGATTCTTCGCCTCCTGCTGCTTGAAGTCAACCAACCGATACCATACCCCCCACCCTATAGGGCGTGCTGGGGCCGCGACCCGCTCGGCAGCGGTGCTGCGGATGTTCAGGTAGAAGAGGTTGTAGTCGAAGAGGTGATAGCTGCCGAAGAGGCTGAGCAGATCGCGAAAGCCGCGGCGCGCGCCAGCCGCAACCGCCGGCAGCGACCCCAGATCGAGCGTGGCGGGCGCGACGCCCGCGCGCATCCAGCTCAGGGGATTGATACACCGCGGACCGCGCCGCGCGCTCGCGTCACGCTGGAGAAGCGAGCCGGGCGGCGGCCCGTCCAGCGCAAAGAATCCCATGACCGCCGCGTAGGCAGCGCGACACGCTGCGCGCGACGGGACCGCAGCCCGCGGGCCTCCGGGCTGACAGGAGTCAGGCCCGGAGCCCGCGTACACCATGGTCCTCAGAACTTGAAGCGTAGACCGAGGGTGGTGGCGAGGGTGTTTTTGTTGAGGAAGCCGCTCTGTGGGCCATCCTGGGCCGTGCTGTACATGCTGCCGAGATACGTATCGAAGCGCTTGCTGAGCCGGTAATTGATGAGCACGGAGCCGACCTGGTACTTGCCGCTGCAGGTACTCTTGGAGGCGTCCGAGCAGGGGGTCTTGCCGTAGCTGTTCTGGTTGTACCCGTAGTAGGCAGCCACCAGGTCGAGCTCGGGGATCACGGTCCACTTCACGCCGGCCCAGATCACATTCAGCGTCTTGTCGTTGAACTCGTAGGCGGTGTTGGTGGTTACTGCCAGCGTGTAGCCGCCGATGATGGGCTGACCGGGCAGGTACGGTGTCTTGGGATCGGCGAACTGGATGTGCTCGTAGGAGGCATAAAGCTTCACGGTGGGGAAGGAGTACATCGCCATGAGCGCATACGTCGTGTTATCCGAGATCGTGCCCGCGACCGAGTTACTCACGGAGAAGCATTGCGCGAGGGGCGCAGTGGCGGGCGGGGGGGTCCCGGCGGGCGGGTTGCACCGCCCGGCCAGGTCCTGCACCTGTGCCAAGCTCAGGGGACTCGCGGCGACGGCGTTGTACTTCTTGGCATAGAACGCATCGGCGGAAAAGCCGGCGAACTCTGCGCCTATCTGCGCCTGCGCGGCGGTGTTTGTGGAGCCGCTCGAGCCGCTGAACTGATAGAGCGCGCCAAGGTGCACAAAGCCGTATTTAGCCGTGTACTTCAGCGATTGGTCGAGGCGGCGATCCTCGGTATCCCCGCCACCGGCGTAGGTGCCGGAGAAGCCAATCAGCGAGAATGCCTGCGACGCCCCCATCGGGTCGTACTTGGAGATGCCATCGGCGAGCGGGGTAACGTGCCGACCGAAGGTGAGGCTGCCGTAGGTCGCTGACGCGAAGCCCGCGTACGCGGCTCCGGCGAACGCCTGGCCGGCTACGCTCGAATCCACCCAGGTGGTCTGATGGTGGATGTCGACGCCGTTCATCAGGGTGATGGACTTGAGCGCATCACTGAGGTTGCCCGACTGCGGGTTGAAGAAGGTCTCGAGGCGGAACACTCCCGCCCAGTCGCCGAACAGTGGCTCATTGCCCGAGAGGCCGATGCGCGACTGGCTCAGGTTGCTCGGGGTGACGGCGGTGACCGAACCATTGCTGTTTTTCTGCAGCGGCTCGGCGGTCCCCGCCGGAAAGAAATCGCTGATCGGCGTGCCGTGTGTCTGGTACTGCAAACCGACATCGATGATGCCGTAGAGCGTGATGCCCTTCCAGGTGAGGCTGCTGTCCTCCGTTTTGGCGGGCGCCGGCGCCGCAGACTGTGCCTGCGCGATCCCCGCTGCCGCGAAGGTGAGCGCCACCAGCGCTCCGATACGCGCGACGGCGCGCGCACCGTAAATACCCAAGGTCCAGGCCGCTTGCTTACTCACTGGGAATCCTCCGAATCGAGTCGTGGTTGTCTCTTTCAAGTGATCGGCCGGTCTTTCGTTTCCGGCAGGAACAGCGCACCGATGACGACCGTCATGAGCGCGACGATGATCGGATAGCGCAGTCCGTAGTACATGTCGCCAGTCATGGCGACGAGTGCGAACGCTATCGGCGGCAGGAAGCCGCCGAACCAGCCGTTGCCGATGTGATACGGCAATGACATGGAGGTGTAACGGATGCGCGCTGGAAAGAGCTCGACCAG
>JAFAVO010000185.1 GCA_019242385.1 Gammaproteobacteria bacterium
ACGGCACCATCGCCTCGGTGGCGCGCCGCACCAGCCTCAGGCCCTATCCGGAGGACATTGCCGAGGGGCTCGGACATGTCGATGCGCTCTCCGCGGCGCTCGCCGACCACGGCGCGAAGCTGCGCGCGGCGATCGAGACGGCCGACCGGATCGGGGATGCGGATACCGCAGACCTCTTCACCGGCCTCTCGCGCGAGACGGACAAGTACCTCTGGTTCCTCGAGGCGCACCTGCACGCGCAGCGCTGAGGCCACCCGCCCCGCATGTCCGTCGAAGTTCGCCGCACTCCAGCCGGGCTGCAGCTCGAGCTGGCCGGGCCGTGGGGGCTCGCGCAGGTGGAGTCGGCCCGCGGGGCGCTGGCGGCGATCGACCTGGGCGCCGTCCACGCGATCGAGCTCAGCACCCGCGGAGTCGAGTCGCTCGATCTCTCCGGCGCCTGGGTGCTGCACGAGTTTCTGCAGCGGGCGCGCGCGGCGGGAGCCGAGGTCTCCTTTCAGGGCGCACCCCCGGATCAGCTGCGCCTCATTGATGCGGCGGTGAAGGAGCCCGAGGGCGCCGGCGCCGCCGTCGCGCCCATGCCCGCAGCCGGGCTCGAGGGGCTGCTCTATGACATCGGGCGCTATGTCGTGCACGCCTGGCACGATGCGGTGCTCTCCTTCGCGTTTCTCGGCCGCACGCTCGTCACCCTGCTCGTCAACCTGGGCAACCCGCGGCGCCTGCGGCCGATCTCGGTGGCGCGGCACCTGTACGAGACGGGCATCACGGCGGTGCCGATCGTGGCGCTCATCGCCTTTCTGGTCACCGTCATTGTCGCCTACCTGAGCGCACAGCAGCTGCGCGGACTCGGTGTCGACATCTACGTGGTGGACCTGGTCACCATCGGCGTGCTGCGCGAGCTGGCGGTCCTGCTGACCTCCATCATCACCGCCGGCCGCTCGGCGAGCAGCTACGCGGCCGAGCTCGGCTCGATGCAACTCAACGAGGAGGTGGATGCGCTGATCGCGACCGGCGTCGACACGTTCGAGGTGCTGGTGGTGCCGCGGGTGCTCGGCTTCGTCATCGCGCTGCCGCTGCTCACCGTGATCGCCGACCTCGTCGGGCTGACCGGCGGCGCACTGCTGTGCCGCTATCTGCTCGACATGCCGCTCACCCAGTACATCAACCGCGTCGGTGAGGCCATCTCACCCACCACCTTCTGGGTCGGCATCATGAAGGCACCGGTGTTTGCGCTGCTCATCGCCCTCGCCGGCTGTTACCGCGGCATGCAGGTGCGCGGCTCGGCGCGCGAGCTCGGACACAAGGTGACGGTCGCGGTGGTGCAGGCCATCTTTCTCGTGATCCTCGCCGATGCGGTGTTCGCCATCGTGTTCATGAAGCTGGACATCTGATGCGCTACCCCGTGATCGAGGTGCAGGGGCTCGTGAACCGCTTCGGCAGCCAGGTGGTTCACGACGGGCTCGACATGGAGGTCCGACAGGATGAGGTCTTCGGCATCGTCGGCGGCTCGGGCTCAGGTAAATCCGTGCTGCTGCGAAGCATCCTCGGCCTGCAGCACCCGGCCGCCGGCACGGTGCGCATCGAGGGGCAGGACATCACGCGCCTGAGCGAGCAGCAGCTGCGCCCGATCAAGGCGCGCTACGGGGTGGCCTTCCAGAGCGGCGCGCTGTACTCGGGGCTCACCGTGCTGCAGAACGTGCAGCTGCCCATGATGGAATACCTGCAGCTCGAGAGCACGGTGCGCGATGAGCTCGCGCTGCTGAAGATACGCCTGGTGGGCCTGCCGGCGGATGCCGCCGGCAAGTACCCGGCCCAGCTCTCGGGCGGCATGGTGAAGCGCGCCGCCGTTGCCCGCGCGCTCGCGCTCGACCCGGCGCTGTTGTTTCTCGATGAGCCGACCTCGGGTCTCGATCCGGTGAGCGCCACGGCGTTCGACGATCTGGTGTTGTTCCTGCAGAAGGAGCTGAGGCTGACCATCGTCATGATCACGCATGATCTGGACAGCATCTTCCGTACCTGTAATCGTGTCGGGGTCATCGTTAACCGCCGCATGGAATCGGACACCGTGGAGCGCATCGTCGATAACCCCGACCCGTGGATCCGCGAATACTTCCACGGTGAGCGGGCGCGCGGCGCGCGCATCGCCGCGGGTGCCGGCCGCGCGGCCGGTTCGGCCGGTGCGAGCGGTTCGGCCGGAGCGAGCGGTGCGGGCGATGGCGGCAGGAGTGGCGATGGAGCGTGAGGCCAACTACGCCGCGGTCGGGGCATTCGTTCTCGTCGTCGCGCTGGTCGGGGCGCTGTTCGTGTACTGGTACTCGGACACGCGCGAGCACCGCGATTACAACCGCTACGAGATCTATTTCACCGGCAGCGTGAGCGGGCTCGACCGGGGAGGCTCGGTCCGCTATCTCGGGGTCGGTGTCGGGCGGGTCGTGGACCTGCGCATCGATCCGCGCGATTCCTCCAGGGTTGAGGTGATCGTCGACATCGATGCGCGCACGCCCATCTCCATGCACACCGTGGCGGAGCTGCAGCTGCAGGGCGTGACGGGCCTCCTGTACATTGACCTGCAC
>JAFAVO010000343.1 GCA_019242385.1 Gammaproteobacteria bacterium
ACGCCCTGCACGTGGTAGCGCTGGGTGATCTCCTCGGCTCGCTGCAGATTGGAGCTGACCGAGAAGGAGTTGTAGGCCTTGGAGAAATCATCCGCGCTGATGCCGTGCTGCGTGGCGAACTCCTGCTGCAGGCGGAAAGTCTCCTCATCGCTCTGGCCGAAAAGCGGTGGCGTGCGGTTGTCGATGTCCTGGTGGATGGTGTCGAACGCCTTGGCGACCAGGTCGTCCCGGTTGAGCGCCTCGAGCGTGTAGTACAGGCGCGCGTGCGCGCGGTGGATCGGCTGCCAGATCACCGGGACGCGCACGAACTCGACGTAGGCGGGCTTGCTCTTCAGCCAGCTGTGGACGCGTGGCTCGAGAGCGTAGCAATGCGGACACGCGAGCCAGAACACCTCCATCACTTCCACTTTCCCGGGCGAGACGCTGGTCGGCTGGGCGGGCACCACCGGGTCGTAGTTCGCGCCGGGCTGCCATTTGCCACCGGGCAGCGCTGCCGCAGGTGCCGCTCCGGCGATTTTCTCCAGCGAAGCATCGCTGCGCGCCTGATGGTCGGCGTCACCATCACCCGACTCCTGAGAGGCCGTCGCCTGCTCGGTCTCGCTTTGCGTCGAGCGCGCCTCGGGAGCGGCCGGAGCTGCCGCGGGCGGTGGCGCGGCCGCTGCGGTGTCGGCGGTGGGAGTCTGTGCCGGTGCAGGCGGCGGCGTCGGCTCCTGGCGTGCACAAGCACACAAGGCCAGCAACGCCGCGATGGCGAGAGCGCGAATCATCATGCGAAATCCTTGGACCTACCGCATACCCTGGACGTAGGAGGCGACGTCGCGGATCTGCTCGGGCGTGAGCCGCCGCGCAATGGCGAACATCATGACCCCGTTGCGCGATGCCGCCGCAGGATTGGAGCCGGTGTATCGCGCGCCGCTCGCGTAGTCATTGAGCTGCTTCACCACGTACACCGATTGCTGCGCCCGCAGCGCTGGGTAGCCCGCGGACAGATTGCCACGACCCACCGGGCCGTGACAGGCGACGCAGGCCGGAACATCGTGCGCGCTGTCGCCGCGCACGTAGAGCGCCTCGCCGGCTTGCCAGTAGGAGGGATCGGCCTCGAGGCCCGAAGGAGTCTGCGCCTGGTAGTACACCGCCAGATCGTCGATGTCCTGGTCGCTGAGCGTGCTCGCGAGAGGCTTCATGATCGGATTATTGCGCACGCCAGAGCGAAACAGGCGCAGCTGCTCGACGATGTACACCGCGCTCTGTCCGGCAAGCCGTGGCCAGTCGGGGCTGGTGCTGTTCCCGTTCGGGCCATGGCAGGCCGAGCACACCGCAGCCTTGGCGGTGCCGCGCGCGACGTCGCCATCCTTGAAGGGATCGAGGGGTGGTGCCGACTGCGCTGGGGCAGCCTGCGCCGCCGGCGCGCCCTGTGCAGCAGGCGGTGCCGCGCCTGTCTCAGGCGGCGCCGCAGGTGCCTGGCCGATGGCGATGGCGGGCAGCACCACCAACAACGACCGCAGGAGCGCCGCGGCAAACCACCTCACCCAACAGACTCTCGTGCTCTGCCCCATTGTGTGCTTTCCGGTGAACCGACCCGTGCGCAAAGGCGCGGAATTGTACACTACGGCCGTGCCAGCGCTTCCTTACCCTTTGAAAACATGAGTGGCTTCGGCGGCGCGCGCTTTCTCACCAGCGTGGCGATGCCGGCGCAGTTTCCCGCCGATGAGGGGGCCGAAGTGGCTTTCGCCGGACGCTCCAACTCGGGTAAGTCGAGCGCCATCAACGCCATCACGCGACACGGGGGCTTGGCCCGAACCAGCAAGTCGCCGGGACGCACGCGCTTGCTGAACTACTTCGAGCTCGCTCCTGCGAAGCGCCTGGTGGACCTTCCGGGCTACGGCTACGCGAGCGTCACGGCCGCCGAGCGTGCAGCATGGCTGCCGCTCCTCGAGACGCTGCGCGGGCGTGCATCGCTGCGCGGGCTGATGCTCGTCGTGGACTCACGCCGCGGCTTGACGGAGGCAGATGACGAGCTCATCGCGTGGACCCACGGGGGACACGCCCTGCACGTGCTTCTGTCCAAGGCAGACAAGCTCAACCGTGGCGAGGCGACCGCGGCCCTGCGCGCTGCCTCCGACCGGCTCGGGGGCCGCGCCACCGTGCAGTTGTTCTCCGCCTTGCGCGGCACGGGCGTACGGCAAGCCCAGGACACGGTCGCGGCCTGGCTCTCGATCCGGCAATAAAAAACCCCGGCGGGGTCACCGCCGGGGCAGACTAACCCGGCACAGGTCTCATGAACCGGGTCGACCCGCTCAGGGAGGGAAGCGGGGAGTGCGTTGCACTCGTTAGGTTCGACGCGCCTGCCTCAGCAGAGTTCCATTCCATCCTTTAAAAAATACCTATGCCAATCATAAGTTTGCTTAAGGAACTGTCTCTTTTCCGCCACAGACTAGGACGGTAGCTCAGCCATTAC
>JAFAVO010000364.1 GCA_019242385.1 Gammaproteobacteria bacterium
CCGGGCGACTCCATCGAGATCGACACCCCGCTCGTCACCCTCGAGACCGACAAGGCCTCGATGGACGTACCGGCCACCGCGGCCGGACGCATCAGCGAGGTGCTGCTGAAGCGCGGAGACAAGGTGTCCAAGGGCTCCCTCATTGCACGCCTCGACGCTGCTGCCGGCGCCGCTTCGTCCGCGAACGCCGCCTCGGGACCCCAGGCCGCGCCCCAGACGGCCCCGAGCGCGGGTGCATCGCCAGCCGACAGCACGGCGAGTGCACCACGAGCGGACACGAGCGCGCGGGCGCCGCGCGCTTCGGTGCGCGCCGACAGTGCCGGCGACACGGTGCGCATGCCCTCACCGCAGGCACGCCCGCCGGATGAAGCTGGCGGCGATGCGGCGCGCAGCACCCAGCTCCTGGTGCTCGGCTCGGGGCCGGGCGGGTACACCGCCGCTTTCCGCGCCGCCGACCTGGGCATGAAGGTGACACTGGTCGAGCGCGACGCGGAGCTCGGCGGTGTGTGCCTCAACGTCGGCTGCATTCCCTCCAAGGCGTTGTTGCACGCGGCCAAGGTCATCGAGGACGCGGCGGAGATGTCGGGGCGCGGACTCGCCTTCGGCACACCGCAGATCGATCGCGCGAAGCTACGGGCCTGGAAGGCTTCGGTGGTGGGGAAGCTGACCGGCGGACTGAAGGTGCTCGCGCGCCAGCGCAAGGTCGAGGTGGTGCGCGGGGTCGGGCGCTTCATCAGCGCCAACGTGCTCGAGGTCGAAGGGCCAGGCGGCCGCGAGCGCATCCGCTTCGAGCAATGCATCATCGCCGCAGGCTCCGAGCCGCTGCGGCTGCCCGGCCTGCCGCAGGATCCGCGCATCATCGACTCCAGCGCCGCGCTCGAGGTGCCCCCCTTCTCAGGGCCGATCCTGGTCGTGGGCGGTGGCATCATCGGGCTCGAGATGGCGTGCGTGTTCGATGCGCTCGGCAATCGCGTGAGCGTCGTCGAGCTCACCCGCCAGCTCATGCCCGGCACCGACAGCGATCTGCTGCGTCCGCTCGAGCGCCGCATCCGCGCGCGTTACCAGCAGATCCTGCTCGGAACCAAGGTGGCGGGCATCGCGCCCGAAGCGGCCGGGTTGCGGGTCAGCTTCTCCGGCGAGCAGGCGCCGGAGCCGCAGCTCTTCGAGCGGGTGCTGGTAGCGGTCGGCCGCTCGCCGAACGGAAATTCGATCGCGGCGGAGGCCGCGGGTGTCAGGGTGTCCGAACGCGGCTTCATACCGGTCGATCGGCAGATGCGGACCAACGTGCCGCACATCTTCGCCATCGGGGATATCGCCGCGCCGCCGCTCCTCGCGCACAAAGCGATGCACGAAGGTAAGGTCGCCGCCGAGGTCGCTGCGGGCGAGAAGCGCGCGGCCGACTGGCGGGTGATTCCAGCGGTCGCCTACACTGATCCGGAGATCGCCTGGGTGGGCCTCACCGAGAACGAGGCGCGCGAGCGCGGCATAGCGTTCGGCAAGGGCGCCTTCCCGTGGGTGGCGAACGGGCGCTCGCTGTCACTCGGGCGCGAGGATGGATTCACCAAGCTGCTGTTCGATCCGGAGACGCATCGGCTCCTCGGCGGTGGCATCGTCGGCAGCAACGCCGGCGAGCTGATCAGCGAGATTGCGCTGGCGATCGAGACCGGCTGCGACGCAGCCGACATCGGACTCACCATTCATCCCCACCCCACCCTCACCGAGACGGTCGCCGGAGCCGCCGAGGCCTTCGAGGGGACACTGACCGATCTGTATCTGCCGAAGGCGAAGCGCTGACCTGCGGCAGGCGCACGCCTGAGTTTCGTGCCCGCGCGCGGCGCACGCGCGATGGAAGTGGCAGGCGGCGGAGGGCCTTGGCGGGCTTGGCCGGGGGCGTCTTGTGCGGGTACTCACACAGGTCGCGGATGATGCACCCGGGGCACTTCGGCAGGCGCGCAATGCAGACGTAGCGCCCGTGCAGGATCAGCCAGTGATGCGCGTTGCGGCGAAACTCCGCCGGCGTCGTCGCGGTGAGCGCCTGCTCCACTTCGCGCGGCGTTCGCCCCGGTGCCAGCCCGGTGCGGTTAGCGACGCGGAAGATGTGGGTGTCGACGGCGATCTCCACCTCACCAAACACCATGTTGAGAATGATGTTGGCGGTCTTGCGTCCCACACCGGGCAGGGCTTCCAGCGCCTCGCGGGTGGATGGAACCTCGCCGCCGTGGCGCTCGAGGAGCTGCTGCGCCAGACCGACGAGATTCTTTGCCTTGGTGTTATAAAGCCCGACCGGCTTGATGTAGGGCTTCACGCCCTCGACACCCAGCGCGGCGATCGCGGCGGGCGTGCTGGCTACCGGAAAGAGATTGCGCGTCGCTGCGTTCACGCTGCGGTCGGTGGTGTGCGCCGACAGCATGACGGCGACCAGCAGCTCGAAGGGCGTGGTGTGCAGCAGCTCGGTGGTGGGCGAGGGATTTGCCGCCTGCAGCCGGCGGAAGATCGCTCTGCGGGTCGCCGGATGCATCGGCTACGGCCCGACCGC
>JAFAVO010000146.1 GCA_019242385.1 Gammaproteobacteria bacterium
CGAGCGCGGATGCGCTCCTCGGGCCAGCCCAGGAGGCGCGGCACGGTCGCGACGTTCTCCGCGACCGTGCGATGGGGAAAGAGCCCATGTCCCTGGATCGCATAGCCGATGCGACGACGCAGAAGATGCGCGGGCTCGCTGCGGGTGTCCTTCCCATCGAGCAGTACGCGGCCGCCGCTCGGCTCGACCAGGCGGTTGATCATGCGCAGCAGCGTCGACTTGCCCGAGCCCGAGGTGCCGACGATGACCGCAATCGAGTTGCGCTCGACACTGAAGGAAACCTGATCGACGACGGTGGTCGCGCCGTATTGCTTGGTGAGGCTCTCGATCTGGATCACGGTGCCGGTTCCGGTGAAGCGGAGGCGGTGCGGTCGAGGACCTCGACCAGTGCATCGAGGAGCACCGAGGCGGAAAAGGCGAGCACCACGATCGGGATGGCACCGAGGAGCACGAGGTCGATGGCCGTCTGCCCGATGCCCTGGAATACGAAGGTGCCGAGCCCGCCACCGCCGATCAGCGCTGCGACGGTCACCATGCCGATGTTCTGCACCAGCACCACGCGGATCCCGGTGAGAATCACCGGCAGCGCGAGCGGTAACTCGATGCGGAACAGCACCTGCCAGGGCGTCATGCCCATGCCGAGCGCTGCCTCGACCGCCGCGTGCGAGACGCGGCGTAACCCCACCACGGTATTCGCCACGATGGGCAACAGCGAATAGAGAAACAGCGCCACCACCGCCGGCGCCGCGCCGATGCCGCGGATGCCGAGCGCGGCCGCGGCCGGAACCCGCGCCGCGAGCGCGCCGAGCGGCGCCATCAAAATGCCGAAGAGCGCGATTGCCGGAATGGTCTGGATGACATTGAGTGTGCCCAGCACCGGTGTACGCAGCCGCGGCGCCCGGTGGCAGAGAATCCCGAGCGGCAACCCGACGATCACCGCCGCCAGCAGCGACCCCCCGGCGAGCCATACGTGGCGCGACAGCTCGAGCGGAAAGCGTCCGGCGTTCACCGCGTACTCGCGCATCACCGAGAGATTGTCGAACAGGCCGTGGGCGAGCGCGGCACAGGTGATGGCGATGGCTGCTGCCAGCAGCAGCACCCGCACCAGCGGCCGGGGCCGCAGCCGGGTGATCGCATCCGTGGCCATGAGCCCGAGGCATATCAGCAGCACCCAGAAGGCGCCGCCGGGTGCGACACGGACCACGTGGTCACCCGCTGGGGTGAGCGTATTGGCAGCGGTGGCGATGGCGAGCGCGAGTACGATCACCCCTGCGAGCGCTGCGACCAGACGCCGTTTTGCATCGGTGACGCCGAGCGCCACCGCTGCGGTGAGCAGCAACACTGCCTGCACACCGAGCGCGCCCCAGAGCGGCAGCACCTGCTGCAGATCGCGCGCCTCACCAGGCAGGATGCGGTTTGCCTTGAACACCACGAAAGGCAGGCCGATGAGCGCCGCCGCGCCCGCTGCGCTCAGCACGACACCGAGCCGATCGAGGGAGGCGCGAGCGGGGAGAGCCATGGCGAGTCTGAGCTCCACGGCCGCCTCTACTTCAACCAGCCCTTCGCCCGGAGGTATTCGGCGGCCACCGCCTCATCGGACTCGCCGTTGATCTGCACGCGCGCATTGAGCCCCTGCAGCACCTCGCGGTCCAGGCTCTCCATCAGCGGCTTCACGATGGTCGCGATCTGCGGATATTGCCGCAACACGCTCTCACGAACGATGGGTACCGGAGCATAAACGGGCTGGTCGTGCCGATCATCCTCCAGGACCTGCAGGTGCGCCGCGGCGATGCCACCGTCGGTGCCGTAGACCATTGCGGTGTTGGCGCCGTTGGTGCCGGCCGCCGCGGCGGTGATCGTGGCGGCCGTCTCACCGCCGGCGAGCACGATGAGCTGGGAAGAGCGCAGCGTGAAGCCGTAGGTTTGCTCGAGAGAACGCAGCGTCCCGGCATTGGCGAACTCCGCGGAGCAGATGAGCACCACGTGGCCGCCGCCTGCGACCCAGCGGCCGAAGTCGCTCATGGTGCGTAGCTGGTAGGCCTGCGCCACATCCGAGCGCACGGCGAGCGCCCACGCGTTGCTGGCCCGCGCGGGCGTGAGCCACACGATGCGGTTCGCCGCATAATCGAGCCGCGAGCCGAGCTCATAACCGCGGTCGAGATCCTTCCAGGCGGGGTTGCCCGCATCGTTGAAGAAGAGTCCCGCGTTGCCGGTGTACTCGACGTAGAGGTCGATCTCGCCGGCGAGCAGCGCCTGGCGCACCACCGGCGTGGCGCCGATGCGTGTGCGATCCACCACCGGGATGCCCTGCGCCTGCAGCAGCAGCCGGATCATCTGCCCGAGCATCGCCGACTCGCTCGAGAGCTTCGAGGAGACGACGACCGCGGCGCGTAGCGGTGCTGCGGCAGCGAGCGCCAGCAGCGCCACGGCACATACCGATTTGATGATCCTGGACACTCAGCCCCCGCCGCTGCGCATGCAGCCTTCGGCACGTTGTCGGTTGGCGCCCGGCGCGTCAAGGGCGGCGGCCTGCCGGAGCTGCATGCAGGCATGCGACGTGCGTGTCGAGCGCGGCCGGAGCCCTTATGATGGCGGCAAGCCATGAATGTTCCGCACCCGCGCCTGCCTCCGCCCAAAGTCCAACGTTCCAACCGCTACTCCATCTGGCGGCTATTACGCGAGGGGCTGCGCAGCCAGCGCGGCTGGTCGCGCGCCTGGGCCAAGGCCAGCCCGCGCGCGCGCTACCGCGTGGTCATCGTCGGTGGCGGAGGACACGGCCTCTCAACCGCATTTCACCTCGCCGCCGAGCACGGCATCACGGACGTCGCGGTCCTCGAGCGTGGACCGATAGGACTCGGCAACGTCGGACGCAACACCACCATCATCCGCTCGAACTACTTCCATCCCGACAACATCCGCTTCTATGAGCTCTCCTTGCGGTTGTGGGAGCGCCTCGAGCGTGATCTCAATTTCAACGCCATGGTCAGTCAGCGTGGCACGCTCAATCTCTTCCACACCGAAGCGCAGCGCGACCTGTTCACCCGGCGCGCGAACCAGATGCGGCTGCTCGGCGTGGATGCGGAAGCCCTCGATGCTGCAAAGGTGCGCCGCCTCGTGCCGCTCGTGGACCTGGAGAATGGCCGTTATCCGGTGCTCGGCGGATTCCTGCAGCGCCGCGGCGGCACCGTGCGGCACGATGCGGTCGCCTGGGGCTACGCCCGCGCAGCCTCCGCGGCCGGAATCGACGTCATCGAGCACTGCGAGGTGACCGGTCTGACGCTTGCCGACGGGCGTGTGCGCGGTGTGCAGACTGCGCGCGGTCCCATCGAGGCCGACACGGTATGCCTCGCCGTGGCCGGGCACTCTTCGGTGCTCGCCGCCATGGCAGGACTGCAGCTGCCCATCGAGACCCACGTACTGCAGGCATTCGTCAGCGAGCCGGTGAAGCCGCTTCTCGATGTCGTGCTCACTTACGGTGCCGGGCACTTCTACATCAGCCAGTCGGACAAGGGCGGACTCGTCTTCGGCGGCGCCATCGACGGCTACAACACCTACGCACAGCGCGGCACACTGCCGATGGTCGAGGAGGTCGCGGCCGCGGGCGTGACATTGCTGCCGGCGCTGGCGCGGCTCAAGGTGCTGCGTCAATGGGGTGGGGTCATGGACATGACCATGGATGGATCGCCCATCATCTCCAGGACGCCGGTTCCCGGGCTGATCCTGAACGGCGGATGGTGCTACGGCGGCTTCAAGGCGATCCCCGCCGGAGGACTCACCACCGCGCACCTCATCGCGCGCGGCGAGCCGCACCCGTGCGCGGAGCATCTCGATCTCGGACGCTTCGCGCAGGGGCGCCCCGTGGATGAGCGCGGCGTCGGCCCCTTCGCTTACCTGCACTGACTCGATGCTGCGGATTCCCTGCCCCTGGTGCGGACTGCGTGACGAGAGCGAATTTCGCTATCGCGGCGATGCTACGCGGCGCCGCCCTGCTGCCGAGGCCGGCATCGATGCATTCGTGGCGTACGTGTACCAGCGCGACAATCCCCGCGACTGGCACAGCGAGTGGTGGCTGCACGTCGCCGGATGCCGCGGGCTCCTGAGGGTCGTGCGGCACACGGTGACGCACGAGATCAGCTTGGTAGAGTCCGCCTCCGGCGTGCAGGGCGCGGAGCAGCCGCGCTGATGCCCGGAGCTCCCGGGAAATTGCGCGCCATGCCGGACGGTTCGCGCGCACCGATCGGGGCAAGCGCAGCATCCCCGGCTGGCGGCTCGGCCCGCATCACTTCCGGAGCACTCACCGACCGCTCGCGCCCGATCCGCTTCCGCTTCGATGGTCGCGAGCTCCAGGGGCTCCAGGGCGACACACTCGCCTCCGCCCTGCTCGCCAACGGTGTGCGCCAGGTCGCGCGCAGCTTCAAGTACCACAGGCCCCGCGGCATCCTCACCGCAGGTCCGGAGGAACCGTGCGCGCTCGTAGATGTGCTGAGCGATCGGGGCCGCGAGCCGAATCGAACGGCAACGACGCTTCCCTTGCACGAGGGGTTGACGGCGGAGAGTCAGAACCGCTGGCCGAGTCTGCGCTTCGACCTGCGCGCCCTCGCCGATCAACTCGGGCGCTTCCTGCCGGCCGGCTTCTACTACAAGACCTTCATGGCACCGGGCTGGGCGTGGGAGCGCCTGTACGAGCCTCTCATCCGTCGCGCCGCGGGACTCGGGCGCCTGGCCGCGACCCCCACTCCACACAGCGATCCGGCGGAGACGGTGCATGAGCATGCCGACGTCCTCATCGTCGGCGCGGGCTCGTGCGGGCTTGCCGCCGCTCACCGCCTGGCAACCGCCGGCCTGCGCGTCATGCTCGCCGATCAGGACGTGCTCCCCGGAGGTGGCACGCTGCTCGATGCACACTGGATGGCGTGGCGCGAGTCCGTGTGCGCATCACTCGGGCGATGGCCCGCACTCCGGTGCCTCACGCGCACGACCGTCCTCGGAGCCTACGGCCATGGTGTCTTTGCCGCGCTCGAGACCCTCAGCCCCGAGGAGAGTGCGCGCTTTGGCGGACTGCGTGAGCGATTGCGCGTGATCCGTGCCCGGCGCGTGCTGCTCGCGGGCGGCGCA
>JAFAVO010000272.1 GCA_019242385.1 Gammaproteobacteria bacterium
GCCAGACCGTAAGGATTTGAGACGGTGGTGGTGGCTTGGTTTTCCATAATTTTTCCTCGGGACAACGAAAAGCCGCACTCTGTGGTGCGGCGTTAGAACATCAATTGTGGAGCTTGAAGCGTATCGGGAGCTGCGTGCACTTGGTGACGGGCTTGCCCTCTTCGGTGGCGGGCTTGAAACGACCCGAGCCCACCGATGCGACCTTGACTGCCGCCTGGTCCAGGCGCTCGTGGCCGGAGCTCTTGCCGACCTTGGGCGGCTCGGTCAGCTTGCCATCCGGTCCGACGCAGATGTCGACCATCGTGAGCCCCTCCTCGCCCAGGCGGCGCGAGGCGTCCGGGTAATAATCGTCGACGTTCGGAAATCCTTTGCCGAGTCCGATCGCCGTGCCGGCAACGGCCGCCTTGGGCGCGGGTGCGGGCGCCTTGGGCTGCTCGACCCGCGCGGTGATGGCATTGGTCTGCGGGCCCACTTCCGGCATCGCGATGTTGATGTCGGGCGGCGGCACCTCCACCACCTCCTTGCGCAGCTCGGGCGGCGGCGGCGGCGGCGGCTCAGCCTTGTTCTTCTCCTCCTGCACGATGTCGGTCTGGATCGGCGGCGCCAGCACCTCGATCGCCTTGCGCGCGAGGCCGGTGGCGAGTGCCCAGGCGATGAACACGTGGAGGCCGATGATGGCGGCGAGCACCGCGGTGCGCCGCGTGAAGAAGTCGGTATCGCGTACGTAGGCTGCCATGCGCTTGTCAGTCGTGAGCTTTTACGAACCTATCCCGCCGGTGAGCAGCAGCTGACCGGTATCTTTATTTCATTCCCCTCAGCCGAGGGTTGTTGGAACCAACGTCCACGGCAGACACTCCTGCCGATCTCCTTACCAGATACTCATCAGCGCACCCTGCATTTCGGCCGACGGGCGCGGCGGTCTTCGAAAATCCCCCGGGACGGTGGTCGCCGCCAGCACGCAGCGACGAATGCTTCGCAACTGTAACCGCTGACTTCCGCACTGACAACTCCGTTGCAGCCTCAAGAAATGCGCCGACGTGGCTGTATCGGCTGGGTGACCGCCCCGCGCGAGGCGCTGCCGACCAGGGCGGCGTATTTCGCGAGCGCGCCGGCGTGGGCATAGGCACGTGCAGGCTTCCAGGCCGCGCGGCGTCGGCGCAGCTCGGCAGCGGTGAGCTCAACTCGAATCTCACGCTTCACCGCATCGATGCTGATCCGGTCGCCGCTGCGCAGCAGACCGATCGGACCACCGAGAGCGGCTTCGGGCGAAATATGCCCAACGACAAAGCCGTGGCTTCCGCCGGAGAACCGGCCATCGGTGATCAGCGCCACCTTATCGCCGAGGCCGCGCCCGGTGATCGCGCTCGTCGGGCTCAGCATCTCGCGCATGCCCGGACCGCCACGAGGCCCTTCGCCGCGGATCACCACTACATCGCCGGCGCGCACCGTCCCGCCGAGGATCGCGCTCGTTGCGCGCTCCTCGCCCTCGAACACGCGGGCCCGGCCCTCGAAGCGCTCGCCCTCCTTGCCGGTGATCTTGGCGACTGCGCCCTCCGGCGCCAGGTTCCCGTACAGGACCACGAGGTGACTGTCCTTCTTGAGCGGAGCCGCGAGCGGATGAACAATGTCCTGTCCACTCATATACATCGGTACATTTTCGAGATTTTCCTGCATGGTGTGGCCGGTGACGGTGAGACAGTCCGGATGTAACAGGCCTCCCTGCAGCAACATCTTCATGAGGGGCTGGATACCGCCGATCGCCACGAGCTCGGACATCAGATAACGGCCACTTGGCTTGAGGTCCGCGAGCACCGGGACCCGCCGGCCGATGCGGCTGAAGTCATCGAGCGTGAGGCGTACGCCCGCCTCGTGGGCGATCGCGAGCAGGTGCAGCACCGCGTTGGTTGAGCCACCGAGGGCGATCACGACGGTGATGGCATTCTCGAACGCGCGCCGGGTGAGAATGTCGCGCGGCCGCAGACCCTCACGCACCAGGCGGACGACCGCCTCGCCCGCGCGACGGCAGTCGGCGCGCTTGTCCTGTCCGACGGCCTCCTGTGCGGAGCTCCCGGGTAAGGATAAGCCCAAGGCCTCGATCGCGGAGGCCATGGTGTTGGCGGTGTACATCCCGCCGCAGCTCCCCGGCCCCGGAATCGCCGTCCGCTCGATCTCGAGCAGCCCCTGTCCGGTGAGTTTGCCCGCCGCGTGTGCACCGACCGCTTCGAATACCGAAATGATGTCCCTGCGCTGCGTCCCGGGACGAATGGTTCCGCCATAGACGAAGACGGAGGGTCGATTGAGGCGTGCCATCGCCATGGCGCAGCCCGGCATGTTCTTGTCACAGCCGCCGAGGGCGACGAAGCCATCGAAGCCCGCCGCGCCCACGACCGTCTCGATGGAATCGGCGATGAGCTCGCGCGAGACGAGCGAGTAGCGCATCCCGGGCGTGCCCATGGAGATGCCGTCGGAAACGGTGATGGTGTTGAACAACACGCTCTTGCCGCCGGCGCCATCCACTCCGCTGCAGGCCTCCTGCGCGAGCTCGCCGATGTGGGCGTTGCAGGGGGTCACGTTGCCCCAGGTGGATGCGACCCCGATCTGTGGCTTGCCGAAATCCGCGTCCTGAAAACCGACTGCCCGCAGCATGGCGCGCGCCGGCGCCTGCTTGTCCCCGTCAACCACCACGCGCGAGTAGTGCCGCGCATCGACCTTGCGTTTCACAGTACCCCCATCCGCCGCCGCTCAGTCGGTGGCGCCTGCGACCCGCGGCGCGGCCTGCTGCGCATCGGCGCGCCGGCGCATGCGGTTGAAGCCGAGCGCTCCGGCGAGCGTCATCGCCAGCGGCAACAGCAGCGCGAACTCCCCCGCGCCGGTACGGGCCGCCTCGAGGCCCATGTAGAGGAGCACCCCGAGTGGCGGCGCCACCCCGCCGCGCAGACCGGTGAGCGTCACGTGCACGCCCATGTAGTGTTGTGCGCGTCCCACCGAGGCAAAGTCGGTGTGACCCAGATTCCAGCCAAGGTTAGCACCGGCGTTGGCCGCGCCGAGCAGGACGGCGCCGGCCCATAGCAGCGGCAGCCAGGCGCTGAACACTCCGGCGCACATGGCCGCGCTCGCGAGCACGAGCGCCCAGCCCTGCCGCGAGCGGAAACGCACGACGTGCGAGCCATCGAAGAGCCGCGCCCAGAAGGGCAGAAACAACGGTTGGGTGATGAGCGGCACCACCGCGAGCAGCCCGATCTGCGTGCCGCTCGTCAGGTGCAGCCGCTCCGAGAACAGCAACACCAGTTGGGCCGTCAGCATCAGGTTGCCACCGCCGTAGATGCCCATCCACAGCATGTATTCACGGTAGGCCGCGTCCTCCTTCAGGATCTGCGTGAGCATGCGCAGACTGAAGGGCTCGCTGCGTACGCCGCTCGCCGCCTCCGCCGCGAGCAGCTGGAACTCGCGCCGCACGCGCATGGCGCGATAGAGCCACGCACCGAGCAGCCCTGCCAGCGCTCCCCCGCCGTACAGCCAGCGGGCGTCCAGCGCGCGCGCCTCGAGCGCCCAGCCGACGAGCGCCGCCGAGCAGGCGACCGCGATCGAGTTGACGATCACGAGCCTTCCGGTGATGCGCGCCAGCACGTTGCGCGGATAGTTGGCGGTCCACACCGCTGCCCGCACCGTCAGGACCCCGGCCCAGACCACCCGCGCCGCCACCACCGAGAGCACCGTGAGCGCGAGTCCGCCGGCGGCGCGCGATGCGAAGGACACGCAGCCGACCAGCAGCGCGAAGGCCGCCTGCAGAGCCACCATGAGTTGCACGCGGGCGCGCCCATGGGCGATGTTCGCCCACACGAAGCTCAGTACGTTGGAAAAGGCGGGTGCGCCCGAGACCAGCGCCACGGCGAGATTGACCGCGAAGACGGGCGCCGCGCCGCTGAAGTGCTGCTTCACGAGGACCGCGGCGGTCGCCCCCTCCACCAGCCCCAGAGCCAGCCCGAGCAGCCCCCACGGCAGGATCTCGCGACGGAAGATGCCCTCAGCGAGCGCGCTGGGTCTGGCGGGGGAGCGGTGACGCACGCCGTCAGCTTAATCGTTCGTTGACAATCTCGTCGCCGGTGTGCTCCCATCGGGCCATCAGGCTTGGTTCGCACGATATGAAAACCGACGCGATCATCACCCGCATCGAGCTGCCGCCCCCGGGCGCAGCGCGGGTGCTGCTGTCGGTACTGCCCCTGCTGCTGCTCCTTACGGGAGCGCGGTGCGGGGCACTCGCGAACGCCTGATCCGCACAGGCACGAGCGAGAAAGAGAAAGGACCCCGCACCGGCTAAAGCCGCTGCGGGGTTTTTTATGGCTTTTGTGGCTTGAAAGGCCGAGGGGCCCGAAGGAGTGACCGCGATGAAGCACTATTCGCAGAAAGACGTCGACCGCAAGGCACTCAAGGGCGCCCGCATCGCGGTCCTCGGATATGGCAGTCAGGGACGCGCGCATGCGCTCAACCTGAAGGACTCCGGATTCGACGTCATCGTCGGCGTACGCCGCGGCGGCACGGGTTGGAAACAGGCGCGCCGGGACGGACTCAAGGCCGCCGAGCCCGCAGAGGCGGTGCGCGGAGCGGACGTGGTCGCGCTGCTCATTCCCGACCCCGCACAGAAGGAGTTCTACAAGGGCATCCGCAAGGCGCTCAAGCCCGGCGCCACGCTGCTGTTCGCGCACGGATTCAACATTCACTTCGGACAGATCAAACCCGCGAGCCATCTCGATGTCGTGCTGATCGCCCCCAAAGGGCCGGGTGACCTGGTGCGGCGCCAGTATCAGGAGGGCCGCGGGGTGCCGTGCCTGCTCGCCGTGGCGCAGGATGCCACCGGCAAAGCGCACGCCCGTGCCCTCGCCTATGCGCATGGCATCGGCGGCACGCGTGGTGGAGTCATCGAGACCACATTCGGCGAGGAGACCGAGACCGACCTCTTCGGGGAGCAGGCGGTGCTCTGTGGCGGCGCCACCGAGCTCGTGGTCAAGGGCTTCGAGACTCTCGTCGAAGCCGGCTATCAGCCCGAGGTCGCCTATTACGAGTGCCTGCACGAGCTCAAGCTCATCGTCGACCTGCTGCACGAGGGCGGGCTCGCCAAGATGCATCAGTTCATCAGCGAGACGGCCAAGTACGGTGACCTCACCCGCGGGCCGCGCATCATCAACGAGCGCGTCAAAAACGAGATGCGCAAGGTGCTGAAGGAGGTGCGCAGCGGCCGCTTCGCACGTCAGTGGATCCGCGAGAACGCGCAGGGCCGGCCGAACTACCAGAAGCTGCTCGCCGCGGATATCGACCATCAGATCGAGCGCGTCGGTGCGGGCCTGCGCGCGCGCATGCCCTGGCTGCAGCAAAAAACCCGGCGCGCGCCGGCGGCGGCCGAGCGCACTGCCCCCAGGCGCCGCGTGACGGCGAAGACTGCAAGGCGCAAGCCGCTGAAGCGTGCACGCGGCGAGAGTACGGGCGCGGTACGGCACGCAGCATGAGGAAGGCAGTGTCATGATCTCCAATCCCGACCGTGTGCTGATCTTCGACACCACGTTGCGCGATGGCGAGCAGTCCCCGGGCTGCAGCATGACGCAGCCGGAGAAGCTGCGCGTCGCACGCGCGCTCGCCGAGCTCGGCGTCGATGTCATCGAGGCGGGCTTTCCCGCCGCCTCGCGCGGGGATTTCGAGGCGGTCGCAGCGGTCGCGCGTGAGGTGGAAGGCCCGGTGGTCTGCGCGCTCGCGCGCTGCCACGATGAGGACATCGAGCTGGCTGCGCGCGCGCTCGCCGCGGCGCAGCGCCGCCGGCTGCACGTGTTCCTCGCGACCAGCGCCATCCATCGCCAGTACAAGCTCAACATGGCGCAGGAGGAGATCCTGCGCCTCGCCGCCGCCGGGGTCGGTCGGGCGCGCGAGCTGTGCGCGGATGTGGAGTTCTCGCCCGAGGACGCCTCACGCACCGAGCTCGAGTTCCTCGCGCAGGTGGTC